>JAUOZS010000001.1:600000-840000 GCA_032334055.1 Selenomonadales bacterium 4137-cl
GCATTACTCCGTCCATGTCAAGGCGGGGAAACTGCTATGACAACGCGCCGGCAGAAAACTTCTTCAGCATCCTTAAGACCGAGTGTATCCGGCGGCATAAGCCAAAGACGGTCGATCAGGCGCGTCAGCTTATTGATAACTACATTTTTTTCTACAACCACGAGCGTATTCAACTCAAAACAAAACTGACGCCGCTCGAAAAGACGCCAGTTTGCGTAATCTCATCTAATCCTACGATAGGGCTTTTTATCTGTGTCCATTGGCCGGGGTTCAGTGCAGCATTCGGGGGGCTTTTCCTTATATATACTTTATATATACTTTTTTACGAAGCGGCCGATGCGGGTCAGAGCTTCGGAAAGGTTGGCGGTCGAGGAGGCGTACGAGCAGCGGACGAAGCCTTCGCCGCTTTCGCCGAAGGCGTCGCCCGGCACGAGGGCGACCTTTTCGGCTTTGAGGAGTTCCTCGGCAAAGGCGAGGGAACTCAGCCCGGTCTGCTTGATGGAGGGGAAGATGTAGAAGGCGCCCTTGGGTTCGAAGCAGTCGAGGCCGATGGTTTTAAATCCGTCCACCATCAGGCGGCGGCGGCGGTTGTACTCTTCGACCATCCGCAGCATGTTGCATTGTCCGTGGCGCAGCGCTTCGACCGCCGCCACCTGGGCGGTGATGGGGGCGCAGAGCATGGTGTACTGGTGAATTTTGGTCATCGCGCCGATGAAGTCGGGGTTGGAGAGGGCGTAGCCGATCCGCCAGCCGGTCATGGCGTAAGCTTTGGAAAAGCCGTTGAGGAGGATGGTGCGGTCGCGCATGCCGGGCAGAGAGGCGAAGCAGGTGTGGGCGCCGTCGTAGGTGAGGCTGGCGTATATTTCGTCCGAGATGACGATGAGGTCGTGTTTGAGCGCGAAGGCGGCGATGCCTTCCAGCTCGGCTTTGGACATGATCGCGCCGGTGGGGTTGTTGGGGTAGCCGATCAAGAGCGCCTTGGTGCGGGGAGTTACCAGTTCTTCGAGCTGGGAGACCGTCACGCGGAAGCAGTCGGCCATCCTCGTCGGCACCGTCACCGGTACGCCGCCGGCTAAGGAGACGCACGCCTTGTAGGATACGTAGCACGGTTCGGGGACAAGGACTTCGTCGCCGGGGCTGAGGATGGCCCGCATGGCAAGGTCGAGCGCCTCGCTGACCCCGACCGTGACAAGCACCTCTTTACGGGGGTCGTAATTCACTCCGTAGCTGGCGGCGCAGTTTTTGGCGATCTCCTCGCGGAGTTCGAGCAGGCCATAGTTGGACGTGTAGGCGGTGTAGCCCTGCTGGAGGCCGTAGACGCAGCTTTCGCGGATATGCCAGGGGGTAACGAAGTCGGGCTCGCCCACTCCGAGGGAGACGACCCCTTTGGTTTCGGCGACGATGTCGAAAAAGCGGCGGATGCCGGAAGGGGGGATGGCCCTGACGGCGGGCGAGATGCGCTCGGCCCAGGTCATGGCGACACCACCAGCCTGCGGTCCTCCTCCTCGTCCTCGAGGATGACTCCCGCCTCTTTGTACTGTTTGAGCATGAAGTGGGTGGTCGTGCTGATGACGCCCTCGATGGTCGACAGCTTGGTGGAGACGAACTGGGCCGCCTCCTTGAGCGTTTTGGCCTCGACGATGACGAGGAGGTCATAGGCGCCTGACATGAGGTAGAGGCTGCGCACTTCGGGGAAACGGTAGATGCGCTCGGCGATGGCGTCGAAGCCCACTTCCCGCTGGGGGGTGATCCTGACTTCGATTATTGCGGTGACCCGGTCGGCGCCGGCCTTTTCCCAGTTGACGATCGTCTGGTACTTGACGATCGTTTTGTCCGCCTCGAACTGTTTTATCAGGGCGGCGATTTCATCCTGCGGCTTGTCGAGCATGACGGCCAGCTGTGCCACCGTCAGCGTATGGTCCTTTTCCAGAAGTTCCAGTAGTTCGCGCATGATAATCCACCTCTCAATAGTAGTTACTGTAATAACGGTTTTTACTGTTTCGCCGCCTGAGGCCGTATAGGAGGCCGATAAATAAAAAACCCGTCCTTGAACAAGGACGGGTTTTATTATCCCGCGGTACCACCTAGATTAGCCGCCGAGCGGCTCGCCTCTGCCCTTTAACGCCGGGGACGCGGTGGGGCTTACTGTGCTTCGGCCCACAGCTCGCGGGGGGCTTTCCGAACGCTTTTCCTGCCGGCTCACACCTTGCCCGGCTCTCTGGGAGGATGCGGCGCTCTTACTTTCCCGCTCATCGCCTTTGCGATGTGGATTTGGTACTTATGATAGCACGAAACGAGATTCTGATGCAAGCGAAAAATTCAGAAAAGTTATGCGGGTTATCAGCAATCTGGATCGTCTTTGCCCCAGAAGGCGCGGTGCATCGCCTGCAATTCCGGCCGCGACGGGGTCTGAGGCCAAAGCTCGGTAGCCGGGCTTTGGCGCATGGCGGCGGCCAGGTGGCTGAAGACATGCCTGTCGGCACGTTCCCAGCCGCGAATCAGTTCCTTTACCTCCTGGCGTTTTGTTTTGCCGTCGAGTGGGCAGGGGCTGGGGATGGGGGTGAAGCCGTGCAGGCGGGGCGTGGAGCGGAGTTCTTTTTCGCGGAAGTAGATGAGCGGCCGGACGACGGTGAGACCGGTGCGGTCAAGCTTGGTTTTGGGCAGGAAGGTTTGGAGTTGGCCGGTGTAGAGCAGGCCCATGACAAAGGTCTCGACGGCGTCATCGTGGTGGTGGGCGTAGGCGATTTTGTTGAAGCCGTTTTTGACGGCGAAGCTGTTGATGACTGCCCGGCGGAAGTAGGAGCAGACGAAGCAGGGGCTTTTGCCGCCGCCCTTGGCGATGGCGCCGGCAATGTCGGCATTGAGGGTGTGGTGGGGCACGCCGAGGCTGGCGCAAAACGCCGTCAGCGGCGCCGGGTCGAAGTCGGCGCTGAACTGCGGGTCGAGGGTGACGGCGGCCAGTTCGAACGGGCGGGGGGAAGAGGCGCGGAGGGCGGCCAGGGCGTAGGTGAGGAAGACGCTGTCCTTGCCGCCGGATAGGCCGACGAGGATGCGGTCGCCGGCGGCGATGAGGTCGAATTCGATGATGGCCCGCCAGAGACGGCTGTAGAATTTCTGGGGCAGTTTTTGTTTCATTGTCCGGCCTCGCGCAGAAGTTTTTTTCTATTATAGCGTGGCCGAACCGCCAACGTCAATTTTCCGCCCCGGCGGCGGGGTTCAACAATTTGCCGGCGGAGGGAAGCTGCTTAGGCTTGACGCTGTCTTGCGGGCGGTCGAACTCGGTCATGTATTTCCAGTAGCGTTTGGGCATATGGCTCATGCGGCAGGCCGGGTTGTACCGTTCCCGGATGGCGATGGTGTCGTAGAACAGCTGCCAGAGTTCGCGGAAGGTTTGTTCGTCTTCGCCCAGTTCCGGCAGTTCGAGGCCGGCGATGGGCACGACTTTCGCCTGATGCGGCTGATACAGCAGGCCCATGCCGTGGGTTTTATCGACGATCAGGAAGCGTTCTTCCGGGTAACGCTCGCAGAAGTGCCGCGTGAGCAAGGGGAGGACGAAGTTTTTCGGCTCGATTTCGCCGACGAGAACGCCGTTGCAAACCGAAAATCGCAGGAAGCCTTTAAGCAGGTGGCTTTCCCGGTTCAGGTGGTTGACTGCTTTGAAAAGGGTGTTGACAATTCCGTCGGCCAGCATGTTCATTACCGCGGGGCCGTGCTTGTAGCCCAGGCGCAGGAAGAGCAGGATGTACAGTTCTTTGCGCGGCAGGCAGGTCAGAAAGGCGTGCTTTACGAAGCTCAGCGCCGCTGGTCCGAGCTTTTTCGGGATGGAGGCCAGCACGCGGTCCGCTCTGTGCGGGTCGGTCGGGATGGTCCGGCCGGAAAAAAGCTGGGGTGCGGCTGCGGCTGTGAGGATGTCGACGGGGATCTCTTTCTGCTCATAGCTCTCGAAGACGCAGCACATCAGCCCGTCGAAGCTGCCGTCATAATAGTAGGCGAAGTCCGTCTGGGTAGCCATTGTCGTTTGTCCTCCCGGCGTATGGATGGGTCGGCGGCTGGTCGAACAGCGCAAGTTGCTCAAGCGCGAAGCCGAAGCGGTATTGTTCCAGTGTTTTTGCGGACAACAGGGAGCGGAGCATCGTGTTTTCGGTGATTTTCACGCCGTCAGCCGTTTTTCCGCCACAGGTGATGAAAACCCGGGCCCGTTTTAGGACGACCCCCAGGTTTTTCAGGTCGTCGATACGGAGGGCGCCGGTGCGGCGGGCAGTGATAATCCGTTTGGCGCTCGTAACGCCGATGCCGGGTATCCTCAGCAGGTCGCGGTAGGCGGCGCGGTTGACGTCCACCGGGAAGAAATGCAGGTTGTTGAGCGCCCAGGTGCATTTGGGGTCGAGGTATGGGTTGAAGTTTTGGTGCTGTTGGTCGAGCAGCTCATCGGCGGTAAAATCGTAATACCTCAGAAGCCAGTCCGCCTGATAGAGCCGGTGTTCCCGCCAGAGCTGCGGCTTGGTGTCCGGGGCGGGCAGGAGGCTGTCCTCGGCAACGGGTGTGTAGGCGGAGAAAAAGACGCGTTTGAGGTTGTATTTTTTGTAGAGGTTTTCTGTCAGGTTGAGTATCTGGTAATCGGTGTCGGGAGTGGCGCCGATGATCATTTGCGTGCTTTGGCCGGCCGGCGCGAATTTGGGCGCGTGCCGGTAGCGCACGATGTCGCGCGCGTTTTCCCGGATGGTTTCCCGGATGTGGCCCATGGGCGCGAAGATGGATTCCTTGGATTTGTCCGGGGCCAAAAGCCGCAGGCTGCTCTGGGAGGGCAGCTCGATGTTGACGCTCATCCGGTCCGCCAGCATGCCGAGGCGGGTGATGAGGGCGCTGTCCGCCCCGGGGATGGCCTTGGCGTGGATGTAGCCGGAGAAACGGTAGTCATCGCGCAGGATGCGCAGGGCTTCGATCATTTGCTCGCAGGTATGGTCGGGGTTTTTCAGCACCCCGGAGCTGAGAAAAAGCCCTTCGATGTAATTGCGGCGATAGAAATTTATGGTCAGTTCCGCCAGTTCCCGGGGGGTGAAGGCGGCGCGCGGCGTGTCGTTGGAGCGCCGGTTGACGCAGTACTTGCAGTCGTAGGCGCAGATATTGGTCATCAGCACCTTCAAAAGCGAGATGCAGCGGCCGTCGGCCGAAAAACTGTGGCAGATGCCGCAGGCGGCCGCGTTGCCGATGCCGCCGGCAGTGGCCCGCTTGTCCACCCCGCTGGAGGTGCAGGCGACATCGTATTTGGCCGCGTCGGTGAGTATCTTCAGTTTGTCGAAAATATCCACTTGAACACGCCCTTTTCCCTGTATTTTGGCACGGAAGGCTCCTGATACTATTATAGCCACAGAACATCAGTTTGACAAACGTTTGTTCGTAAAAGTGGCGGTTAATTTGCCGGGGCCGGTCGTGCTATAATAGGGTAAGGATTTAGAGCCAAGGAGGATCTGATGGCTAAGCCGCTTTATGTCATCGGGCACCGCAACCCGGATACCGATTCCATTTGTTCCGCGATCGCCTACGCGCACCTGAAAAAGGCCCTGGGCGAGGAGGCTGTGCCCGCCCGGGCCGGCAAAATAAACGCCGAGACCAAATTTGTGTTAGATTATTTCGCGGTGGAGGCGCCCGTCCTCGTGACCGACCTTCATCCGCGGGCCGATGACGTTATGCACCCGGCAGCCGTCACGATCAGGCCGGAGGATACGCTACGCGAGCTGGGCACCGTGATAAAGCGCCATGGGGTAAAGTCGGTCCCGGTGGTGGCGGAGGACGGCCGCCTTGCCGGCATCGTGTCGGTGGGCGATCTGGCGAAAAGGTATATCGAGGAACTGGAGATGCAGGACCTGAAGGAGGCCGGGGTAACTTTCGCCGGCGTTGTCAGCGTCCTGGACGGCAAGCTTGCCGTTGGCGAGGACCCTGACCGCGAGGTGGCAGGCAAGGTCTGGATCGGCGCCGCCAAAGCCGAGACGATGGCCAGGGTAATAAAGCCCGGCGGCGTCGTTCTGGTGGGCAACCGCGAGGAGGCTCAACTGGCCTGCATCGCTTGCGGCATCTCCTGTCTGATCGTCACCGGCGGTGCCAGGGTATCCCCGGCGGTGCGGGATGCCGCCGGCGCGAGCGGCGCCGTCGTGATCGTAACTCCCCACGATACTTACACAGCCGCCAGGCTCCTTAACCAAAGCGTGCCGGTGCGGATGGTAATGCAGCGGGAGGTGGTCGCTTTCAGCCCCGGCGACCTTGTGGCTGAAATCAAGAATGTCATCGTGCGAACCAAGCACCGTAACTATCCCGTCGTTGACCAGGGGCGGCTGGTGGGTATCCTGGACCGCGACCGGCTGATCGTGCCGGAACGGGAAAAGGTCATTCTTGTCGACCATAACGAGCGATCCCAGGCCGTGGAAGGGATCGAGGAGGCCAATATCGTCGAGATCATCGACCATCATCGCCTCGGCGGCCTGGAGACCGGCGAACCGATATTTATCCGCCACGAGCCAGTGGGCTCGACGGCGACGATCGTCGCCAACATGTTCTGGCACCGGGGGGTGGAGATTCCGGCGCCGCTAGACGGGCTGCTGCTGGCCGCGGTGCTGTCCGATACCGTGCTGTTCCGTTCGCCGACCGCGACCGCCAAGGACAGGGACACTGCCCGGAGGCTGGCGGATGCCGCCGGCGTCGACATCGATTCTTTCGGCCAGGCGATGTTCGAGGCGGGGTCGGCGCCGGGCAGCCTGTCGCCGGGCGAGATTATCGCCAGCGACCTCAAGGAATTTCAGATTGGCGAGTACCGGGTGGCGATCGCGCAGGTTTCGGTTATGGACCCCGGCGCGCTGCTGGCGGCGCGGGAAAAGCTGCAGGCCGCCATGGAAGCGCTGGGCCGGCAGGATGATTACGATCTCGTCGTTCTGATGGTTACCGACATTGTGAACGAAACGAGCCATCTGGTCTATGCCGGGCAGGCCACCAGCCTTATCCCCGCTGCGTTTGGCAAGGCTGGCGCGGGCGGGGTGCTGAGTCTGCCGGGGGTGATGTCGCGGAAGAAGCAGGTGGTGCCGCCGCTGGTGGAGGCTACGCGGGGATAGTCGTATAAATAGTGAAGCTGTAGAAGGTTTAGCTTTCTACAGCTTTTTGTGTATGTTCTACTAGAGGCTTGCGCCGCTAGCGATAAGGTATTCCCAGAACGCCTTCACGCACGCCGGCACCAGGGGCGGGCGGCTGACGGCGTAAAACCGCCGGACGATCTTCATTGCCGGCAGGGGGATGACGGCCAGCCGGCCGGACGCCAGGCCGTCGGCAACCGCCCAGCGGGAAACGAATCCTACGCCGGCCTGGCTGGCGATGGCCGCCTTCAAGGCTTCGTTGCCGCCTACCTGAAAGGCGATATGCAGGCGGTCCTGTCCGATGCCGTGGGCCGAAAAAGCGTCGAAGACGGCCCGCATCGAACCTGAGGATTCGCCTCTGGCGACGAGCGGCAGGGCCAGAACGTCTTCCGGGGACGGGGATTCGCCCAGACGGGCGGCCATTTCCGGATGGGCGACCAGCACCAACTCGTCCTGCCACAGGGGGTGGGCTTCGCATTCGCCCGGCGGGCGGGAGCCGACGACGGCGATGGACAGCTCGCCGCGATAAAAGGCGTCCAGCACGGTCTGGCTGTCGCCGGTCTTAAGACTTACCTCGATGGCGGGGTTGGTTCGCAAGTGCGCGGCTATCAGCCCCGGAAGGATGTACTCGGCCGGGATGGTGCTGGCGCCGAGGATTATTCGGCCGGAGGCGCCGGACGTCATCGCCTTGAGCTGGTTCTCGGTCGATTTCAGCATGGCCTCGGCCTTGCGGGTGTTGGCGTACAAAACCTCGCCGTAAACGGTCAGGCTGGTGCCTCTTGATGCTCTTTCCACCAAGGGGCAGCCGAGCTTCTTTTCCAGGTTGTCGATATGGAACGATACGGTGGGCTGGGTTAGATCGAGCCTTTTCGCCGCGCCGGACAGACTGCCTTCTTCCGCCACGGCGAGGAAAACGGACAGCGATTGCCAGTGGGACATGGATGTCACCTCGAAAAGTATCTGAATGTATACCTCCTTCGTCGCGAAGGAGGTTTTTCCTTGGCTATCCCGTTGACAGAGGGATTTTTTTCTTGCCAGCGGTAAGGAGTAAAAGTAAAACCATAGAATGAGTTTGGCGGTTTCATATATAAACCGGCTTCAATCACGGCCGTGCGAGCACACATAGCAGCGGCGCTGGCCGCATGGCGGGTATCTGGCGGCGGCGGTGCGGCCCTATTATTTTACCTCGGTTTACAGGAAATACTATCCTGGTGGGCGAATTTACTCATGTTCAAAGCATAATTCCGGAGGACAAGATGCCGAAAATACTCGACAAGCTCAACCCTGCCCAACTCGAAGCCGCCACCCACCTCAACGGTCCCCTGCTCGTCATCGCCGGGGCCGGGTCCGGCAAGACCCGCGTACTCACCGCCCGCATCGCCCACTTGCTCGAACAGGGGGTGCCGCCGTACGCCATCCTCGCCATCACCTTCACCAACAAGGCTGCCGCGGAGATGAAGGAGCGGGTCTACAGGATGGTGGGGCCGCAGGCCAAGGATATATGGCTGAGCACTTTTCACGCTTTCTGCGCCAAGTTCCTCCGCATCGAGGCCGAGCGCCTGCCCGGACTCACCAAGAGTTTCGTCATTTACGACGCCGGCGACAGCCTGGCGCTCGTCAAGGGCTGCCTGAAGGAGCTCAATCTCGACGATAAGCATTTCCCCCCGGCCGGCGTGCAGGCCGCTATCTCGAACGCTAAAAATTCCCTTCTCGACCCCGGCGCGTTCGCCCGCGAAGCCGACAACTTCCACCAGCACAAGGTGGCGGAGGTGTACGACCTCTACCAGCGTAAGCTGCGGCACCACAACGCCGTCGACTTCGACGACCTGCTGTTCCTCTCCGCCCGCCTACTGGCGACCGACCAAGAGGTGCTGGCGAAGTATCAGGACAAGTTCCGTTATATCCTTATCGACGAGTACCAGGACACCAACCGGGCCCAGTATATGCTGGCCCGCCACCTGGCCGCGAAGCACCGCAACATTTTCGTCGTCGGCGACGTCGACCAGAGCATCTACGCCTGGCGCGGCGCCGATATCCGCAATATCCTCGATTTCGAGGCCGATTATCCCGAAGCCCGCGTAATCAAGCTTGAACAGAATTACCGCTCGACCCAGACCATCCTCGACGCCGCTAACACCGTCATCGAGAATAACCGCGACCGCAAGCCGAAGACGCTGTGGACGGACAACCCCGCCGGTGAGCGGCTGACCCACTACCTGGCCGTGGACGAGCGCGACGAGGCGCGGTTCGTGTGCGACAACGTCATCAAGCAGAACACCGTTTACCGCGTGCCTTACCGCGATATGGCCGTGCTCTACCGCACCAACGCCCAGTCCCGCGTCATCGAGGAGGCGTTCATGCGGGCCGGCGTGCCGTATACAATCGTCGGCGGGCTCAAGTTTTACGACCGCAAGGAAATCAAGGACATCCTCGCCTACCTGCGGGTGATCTTCAACCCTGCCGACGCCGTCGGCCTGCAGCGCATCATCAACGTGCCGCGGCGGGGCATCGGCGATACCACGGTCGGCCGGCTAAGCGATTACGCGGCCGAACGCGGCGTTACCCTGTTCGACGCCGTGTCGGGGGCGGACGCCGTTCCCGGCCTGACGTCGCGGGCCAGAAACCAACTGGACGGGCTGGCGGCCCTGATTTTCGGCTTCACCGCCAAGGCGCCGGCTCTGCCGGTGTACAAGCTGATCGAGACTGTCATGAACGATTCGGGCTATCTCGCCGAGCTGGAGAACGAGCAGACGCCCCAGGCCGAGGCAAGGATCGAGAACCTGCGCGAGCTTTTGAGCGTGGCCAAGGAGTTTGCCGCCGGCGAGATCGAGGACACGCTGGAGAATTTCCTCAGCCACGTGGCGCTGGTGTCTGATGTCGATGCCGCCGATACGGACGGCGACAAGGTGACGCTTATGACGCTCCATTCCGCCAAAGGGCTGGAGTTTCCGGTCGTTTTCCTCGCCGGCCTGGAGGAGGGCATCTTCCCCCATTCCCGCACGCTGATGAACGATGACGAGGTGGAGGAGGAACGCCGCCTGTGTTATGTCGGCATTACCCGCGCCCAGCGCAAGTTATTTATAACCAACGCCAAAATGCGGACAATATACGGCAACACGGTGATGTATCCGTCATCGCGGTTTTTGCAGGAAATCCCCGAGGCGCTCGTGGAGAAGCATAACGTCAAGCGCGACCGCTACAGCCAGGCCCTAACTCCGGCACCGACACCGTCGCCGCTCCGCACGCCGGTTGCGCCGACGCTCAAGACGGACAGGCCCGCCGGTAACTGGCGGGCGGGCGACAAGGTGGAGCACGCCAAGTGGGGCGTGGGCACAATCGTGGAGGTCCGCGGCGAAGGCGACGGCCAGGAGGTCAAGGTGGCTTTCCCGGGGATGGGCATCCGCCAGTTGATGGCCAAATTCGCGCCGTTGAAAAAAGTGCAGGAGTGAAAGTGATGTCCGCTAAGGTACCCGCGAATATCGAGGAGGCCGCCCGCCTGGCGGCCGAACTGCGGCAGGAGCTAAACCACCACAGCCATCGCTACTATGTTCTCGACGCCCCCGAGATTTCTGACGCCGAGTTTGACGACCTGATGCGCCGGCTGCAGGCGATCGAGGCCGCTTACCCGGAGCTTGTAAGCCCCGATTCGCCCACGCGACGGGTTGGCGGCGCGCCGGCCGAGGGGTTCGGCCGGGTGGCCCACCCGACGCCGATGCTCAGCCTCGGCAACGCCTTGTCACTCGACGAATTGAAGGCTTTCGACGCCAGGGTGAAAAGCGGGCTGGACGGCAAAGAGGTCGAATACGTAGTCGAACTGAAGATCGACGGTCTGGCGGTCAACCTGTTGTATGAAGGGGGCAGGCTCGTGCGGGCCGCGACCCGCGGCGACGGGCAGTACGGCGAGGATGTGACCGCCAACGTGCGTACCATCCGCGCCGTGCCTCTAGTCCTTCACGGCGACTATCCGCGCCGTATCGAGGTGCGGGGCGAGGTATACCTGCCCCGCCGCGAGTTTGAGCGCATCAACAAGGGCCGCGAGGCCGCCGACGAGGCGCTGTTCGCCAACCCGCGCAACGCCGCCGCCGGCTCGCTTCGCCAGCTTGACCCGCGCATTACCGCCGAACGCGCCCTTGACGTCTTCGTCTACGGCGTGGGGGTGCGGGAAGGCGTGGAACTCGCGACCCACGCCGGCACGTTGGCGTACCTCGGGGGCCTGGGGTTCAAGATCAACCCGCACTACAAGGTGTTCGGGGCCATCGAGGAGGTGGCCGCCTACTGCGAGGGCTGGGCCGACAAGCGGGCCGAGCTGCCGTACGACATCGACGGCCTGGTAATCAAGGTCAACAGCCTCGCCGACCAGGCGGACCTCGGCTTTACCGCCAAGGACCCCCGCTGGGCGATCGCCTATAAGTTTCCCGCCGAGCAGGCGGTGACGGTGGTGGAGGATATCATCGTCAGCGTCGGCCGCACCGGCGTCCTGACCCCGACCGCCGTCCTCCGCCCGGTTCGCCTGGCCGGCACGACGGTCAGCCGCGCCACCCTCCACAACGAGGACTATATCCGCGACAAGGATGTCCGCATCGGCGATACTGTCCTCGTCCACAAGGCGGGCGAGATCATCCCCGAGGTGGTCGCCGTACTGGGTGAGCGGCGAACGGGCGCGGAGCGGGAGTTCTCTATCCCGGAGAGCTGTCCGGAATGCGGCAGCCCGGTCGTGCGCCAGCCGGGGGAGGCGGCCCACAAGTGCACCAACCTGCAGTGCCCGGCCATTCTCCGCGAGGGGTTGTTCCATTTCGTGTCCCGCGACGCGATGGATATCGATGGCTTGGGGCCGGCGGTCGTCACATCGCTGCTGGCCGCCGGGCTTGTCAAAGACGCCGCCGACCTGTACGGCCTGACGAAGGAGGAGCTGCTGACGCTGGAGCGGAAGGGCGAAAAATCGGCCCGGAACCTCCTCGACGCCATCGACAAAAGCCGCCAGGCCGGCCTTGCCCGCCTGCTGTTCGGTCTTGGCATCCGCTTCGTGGGGGTGAAGGCCGCCGGCAGTCTCGCCCGCCGGTTCGGCGATATCGACAGCATTGCGGCGGCGACAGCCGAGGAACTGACAGCCGTGGAGGAGATCGGTCCCAAGATCGCCGGCAGTGTGGTAAGCTGGTTCGCCGACCCGGCCAACCTCGCGTTGGTCGATAAGCTCCGTCGCGCCGGGGTCAAGTTGACCGAGGAGCGGCCGTCGGCCGTCGGCCCGCAGCCTTTCGCCGGCAAGACCTTCGTCCTAACCGGCACCCTCGCCGCCATGACGCGGGGCGAGGCGACCGCCCGCATCGAGAAGCTGGGCGGCAAGGTGGCCGGCTCGGTGAGCAAGAAGACCGACTATGTGGTGGTCGGCGAGGAGGCGGGCAGCAAGCTTGACAAAGCGAGGAGCCTCGGGGTGACCGTGCTGGATGAGGAAGGCTTCGGAGAGTTGCTGGCCGCAGCGCCGGATATGGTATAATACTGCTTATATGGCATTTGTCGAGATATTTGATTTGGTGGTGACAGATGATGAAAATTACCCGTAAAGACGTGGAACATGTGGCCCTGCTTTCGCGGCTGGAGCTTGGCGAGAACGATGTGGAGAAGTTCACCGGCCAGCTTAACGCCATCCTGGATTATATCGACGTACTGAACAAGGTCGATACTTCCGGCGTCGAGCCTACCGCCCACGTACTGCCCCTGAAAAACGTCATGCGCGCCGACGAAGCCAGGCCTTCGCTGCCGCGGGAACTGGCTCTCGCCAATGCCCCGGAGCAGGAAGACGGCTACTTCAAGGTGCCGAAGATTCTGGAAGGTTAGGGGGGAGACGCTTGGAACTGCATAAACTTACCGCTCACGAACTGCACGCGCAGCTGACCGCCAAGGAAGTCTCGGCCGCGGAGATCGCCGCCGCGGTGTTCGACCGCATCGACGCGGTCGAGGGCAAGGTGCGCGCCTACATAACCCAGACTCGCGACCTGGCGATGGCCCAGGCGAAAGCCACGGACGATAAAATTGCGCGGGGCGAGGCGATCGCGCCGCTGGCCGGCATCCCCGGCGCCCTCAAGGACAATATGTGTGTCAAAGGGGTCAAGACGACTTGCGCTTCGCAGATCCTGGCCAATTTCGTTCCCCCGTACGATTCGGCCGTGGCCGAGAGGCTGGCGGCCGCTAACGCGGTGGTGACGGGGAAGACCAACCTCGACGAGTTCGCCATGGGCTCCTCGTGCGAGAATTCTTCGTTTTTCCCCACCCGCAACCCGTGGGATACCGCGGCGGTGCCCGGCGGTTCGAGCGGCGGCTCAGCGGCGGCGGTGGCGGCGGCGGAGGCGGTGTGGGCCCTCGGCTCGGACACCGGCGGCTCGATCCGCCAGCCGGCCGCGTATTGCGGCGTGGTCGGCCTCAAGCCAACCTATGGCCGCGTTTCCCGCTACGGGCTGGTGGCTTACGCCTCGTCGCTCGACCAGATCGGGCCGATCGCCCGCGACGTTACCGACTGCGCACTCGTCCTCGGCGCGATCGCCGGTCACGACGGCCGCGACTCGACCTCGATTGATGCGCCCGTGCCCGACTACGCCAAGGCGCTCGTTCCCGACGCCAGAGGACTCAAGATCGGCCTCCCCAAGGAATATTTCGTCGCCGGCATGGACCCGGCGGTGGAAAAGGCGGTTTACGCCGCCATCGACCAGCTCAAGGCGCTGGGGGCGGAATACAAGGAAGTTTCCATGCCCCATACCGAATACGCGCTGGCCGCCTATTACCTCATCGCGACCGCCGAGGCCAGCTCCAACCTGGCCCGTTTCGACGGCGTCGGCTTCGGCCACCGCGGCGAGGGCAACGATATTATCGCTATGTATAAGCGCTCCCGCACCGAGGGTTTCGGCGAGGAGGTGCGCCGCCGCATAATGCTCGGCACCTACGCTTTGAGCTCGGGCTACTACGACGCTTACTACCTCAAGGCGCTGAAGGTCCGCACCCTCATCAAGCAGGACTTCGACAAGGCTTTCGGCGAGGTGGACGTGCTCGTCGCGCCCATAGCGCCGACGACGGCCTTCAAGGTGGGCGAGAAGGTGGACGACCCGCTGGCGATGTATCTGCAGGACGTTTGCACCGTGCCCATCAACCTCGCGGGCCTGCCAGCCATTTCGCTGCCGTGCGGCTTCGTCGGCGGACTGCCTATCGGGCTGCAGATCATCGGCCGGCCGCTCGGCGAGGAGACCATCCTGCGGGCGGCGTACGCTTTCGAGCAGGCCAACGACTACCACCGGCGCCTGGCGCCGCTGGGGGAGGTGTAGGAGATGGAATACGAAGTCGTTATCGGCCTTGAGGTTCACACCGAGCTTAAGACCGCCTCGAAGATTTTTTGCGGCTGCAGCACGTCGTTCGGGGCCGAGCAGAATACCAACGTCTGCCCGGTATGTCTCGGCCTGCCGGGCGTACTGCCGGTTTTGAACGCCAAGGTGCTGGAGTTCGCCGTCCGCACCGGCCTGGCTTTGGGCTGCCGGATACTGCCCTTCAGCAAGTTCGATCGCAAGAATTACTATTATCCCGATCTGCCGAAGAATTTCCAGACCTCCCAGTACGACCTGCCGATCGCGGTCGACGGGCACCTCGACATCGAGGTGAACGGCGAGACGAGGCGGATCGGCATCACCCGCGTCCATATGGAGGAGGATGCCGGCAAGCTGGTTCATGCCGGCACGATCGCCAGGGCCGACTATACGCTCGTAGATTACAACCGTACGGGGGTACCTCTGTTGGAGATCGTTTCCGAGCCCGATATCCGCTCGGCGGAGGAGGCCAAGGCCTATCTCGAAAAGCTCAAGGCCATCCTCCAGTATATCGATGTGTCCGACTGCAAGATGGAGGAGGGCAGCCTGCGCTGCGACGCCAACATCTCGCTGAGGCCGAAGGGTGAAACCAAGCTCGGCACCAAGGCGGAGATCAAGAACCTCAACTCCTTCAAGGCGGTGCAAAAAGGCCTCGAATACGAGGCGTACCGCCAGGCGGAGGTGCTCGACGAAGGCGGCCGCATCGTGCAGGAGACCCGTTCGTGGGACGACGCCCGCGGCCAGACGGTGTCGCTCCGCAGCAAGGAGCAGGCTCACGATTACCGCTATTTTCCCGAGCCCGACCTCGTGCCGATGGTGGTCGACCCCGCCTGGGTGGAGGATATCAGGCGCAGCCTCCCCGAACTGCCCGACGCCCGCCAGGCCCGCCTCATGAAGGACTACGGCCTGTCGGATTACGACGCCGGCGTCATCACCGCCAGCCGGGCGATGGCCGACTACTTCGACGCCACCGTGGCCGCCGGCGCGGATGCCAAGGCGGCGGCCAACTGGCTCATGGGCGAGTTTTCCCGGCTTCTCAACGCCGCGGGGCGGGAGATTGGCGATTGCCCGGTGGCGCCCGGCCAATTGGCGGCGCTTATCGACCTACAGGCCAAGGGCACTGTTTCGGGGAAAACCGCCAAGACGGTGTTCGAGGAGATGTGGGCCAGCGGCAAGGATGCCGCTGTGATCGTCAAGGAACAGGGGCTTGTGCAGATTTCCGACGAGGGGGCGGTCGTAGCGGTGGTCGACAAGGTCATCGCCGCCAACCCGCAGTCGGTGGCGGATTTCAGGGCGGGCAAGGAGAGGGCGCTGGGCTTCCTGGTCGGCCAGATTATGAAGGAGACCAAGGGCCGTGCCAATCCCGAGCTCGTAAACAAGCTGCTGCGCGAGCGGATGTAGCGATGATGCCGGGTTAACGTTATGCAAAGATCGTCGGTTCGGTCGCTAAGCTTAAGGTATATAGTCGCTCTTAGTCTCATCGCCCTGCTGGCGCTGGCTGCCTATTTCACGCTGCGGGAACTCATAGTCGGCGAACAGGTGAGCGCGGCAGTGATCAATATCAGCGGGCGGCAGCGGATGCTGTCGCAGAAGGCGGTGCTGCTCAGCCAGCAATTGGTGATAACGCCCGTCCCGGCGGAACGGAAACGACTGCGGGCCGAACTGCGGCAGGTCATCGCATCGATAAGCGAGGCTCATTACGCGCTGGTGTACGGTGACCCCTCATTGCGGCTGCCGGGCGGCCTGTCGCCGGCGATGAGGGCGCTGGTGTTCAACCCGCCTGTCATGCTTGATGCGAAATTGCAGCAGCATTTCGTCGCCCTCGGGGCGCTGCTGGCGCTCGAGGATAACCAGCTTACCTACGATAACCCCCAACTGGCCGCAATCCTGGCGTCGGCCGAGGGGCTTCTGGCCGCTCAGGACGCGATGGTCGCCCAGTTTCAACGGGAGAGCGAGGAGCGGGTAGTAAGGCTGCAAGCGCTGGAAAGACTGGTGCTGGGGCTGACGCTGCTGGTGCTGGCGATGGAAGCTTTGTTTATCTTCCGCCCCGCCGTGCAGGCCATAGCGCGCGAGCAGGAACAACTGGCGGCAGCCAACGATGAGCTGCAGCGGCTGTCCAACCAGGACGGCCTGACAGGCATCGCCAACCGGCGGGTTTTCGACGACTTCCTGGACAGGGCCTGGCGGCAGGCCGTGCGGGACCGTGAACCGGTTTCGCTGCTGCTGGCCGATATCGATAACTTTAAACTGTTTAACGACACTTACGGGCACCAGGCGGGCGACGACTGCCTGCGTCAGGTGGCCTGGGCGATAGCCGACGGCGCCTGCCGGGCCGGCGACCTGGCGGCCCGTTACGGCGGCGAGGAATTCGCCGTTGTCCTGGCCGGCACTGATTCCGCAGGCGCGGCGGTCGTGGCCGAAAAAGTCCGGGCGGCGGTAGCCGGCCTGAATATCGTCCACGCGGCCGGCGTAGGCAAGGTGGTCACAATCAGCCTGGGGCTGGCGACGATGTTTCCGAGGGACGGCGAGCGAGCCGAGAGCCTTATCGTCGCCGCCGACCAGGCGTTATACGGCGCAAAGCAGCAGGGGCGCAACCGCGTTGTTGCGGCGCCTGATAATAGTGAAAGCGAGGGATGAGCATCTATGGATAAAACTAAATTGCTTGAACTTATCCGCAGCCTGACCGCCCTGCCGGGCGGCGCCGGGCGCGAGCAGGCGGTGGCGGCTTATATGGCCGAGGCTTTCCGCCGCCACGTTTCGCGGGTGGAGGTGGATGCGGTCGGCAACGTGTACGCTTACCTCGGGCAAGGTGAGCGCCGGGTGATGGTGTCGGCCCACACTGACGAAGTGGGGATGTTTGTCAAGCACATCAGCGAGCAAGGCTATATCTATTTCGAGGCCAACGGTATCCTCGACGAACGGGTGCTGCTGGATACCAAGGTCGAGGTGATTTCCGGCGACGGCGCCGTCCATGTCGGCGTTATCGGCATCAAGAGTCGTCATCTCATGACGCCGGAGGAACTGGCCCGGCCGGTCAATATCGGCGACCTGTGGCTGGATGTCGGCGCCGATTCGGCCGCCGCCGTTTCCGCATTGGGCATTAGGGTCGGCGACCCGATCGTCTATCGCCGCCATTTTGACCTGCTCGCCGGCGACCGGTTCACGACCAAGGCTATCGACGACCGGGCCGGCTGCGCCGTGCTGCTCGCGGTGGCCGAGGCCCTGGCCGCCGCACCGCTGCCCTATACCCTCTGCCTGGTAGCCACAACCCAGGAGGAGATCGGCTCCCGCGGCGCAAAGGTGGCCGCCCAGCGGCTGAAGCCGGATATCGCGCTTTGCCTCGATACCGTGCCGGCGGCCGACCCTTACACTCCGCCCCAGCAGTCGGCGGTCAGGCTGGGCGGGGGGCCTGTCATCCGCACGGCCGATTTCCTGACCCACGCGCTGCTTGGTTCGGTATACAGCGCAAAAATCGTCCGGGGTCTGCGGGCCGCCGCCGAAGAAGCGGGAATTCCCTATCAGGAGGATGTCTTCCGTACCTGGACGGACGCGGCCACGGTCGCCTATTCGGGCGACGGGGTGCCCAGCGGCGGGGTCTTTATGCCGCGGCGGTGCAGCCACGCTCCGGTGGAGGTGGCCGACATCGGCGACATCGCCAACACCGCCGCCTTGCTCGACGCTTTTTTGCGCCGGCTGACGGCGGAAGCGGTGGAGGATTTGAAGAAGTTCCTGTAAAACTTATACGGGAGTTTTATTGAAAAGCTGCCTGAAAG
Source organism: Selenomonadales bacterium 4137-cl (assembly GCA_032334055.1). Taxonomy (NCBI): domain Bacteria; kingdom Bacillati; phylum Bacillota; class Negativicutes; family Acetonemataceae; genus Anaeroselena; species Anaeroselena agilis. The sequence goes on from JAUOZS010000001.1 coordinate 618,235, forward strand.
GTCCGTCACGGACCTTCAGGCAGTTTCGTCATTATGGGGCTAGGCAAAACAAAAATTTCTAATGCATGAAGGGAAAATGGCACGCGCATAATGGTACTGTGACCTGCCCGAAAAGGAGGCGAAAAAAATGCAGCGCGGCAAAGCGCCGTGGAGTATCCGCGATGTGGCTCTTGTCCACCTTATGCGCCTGGCGGTGGGGTTTTTCGTCGTCAGGTTCATATATCCGCTGTTTTTTGCCGCTCCGCCGCCGGTGGTGGAAGTTACCGACCGTCTGGTAGTTATCGGCCTCGTCTGGTTTGCCGTCCGGCGCCACGGCGGAACGCTCGCTTCCTGGGGGCTGGCCTTTGCCAGGCCGGCACGCAATCTGGCCGCCGGGCTGGGGGGCGGGGTGCTGCTTCTCGCGGCCAGCCTTTTTACTGAGCGCATCTACACCACCGCGCTGTTCCTGTCACCGACCCAGCATCCCCTGGTCGCGATGGTCGAGCAGGCCTTTTCGTGGCGAGATCTGCTCCTGCCCTTGTTCTTGGCCGGGCTGGCGGCGCCGGTCGCCGAGGAGGTGCTTTATCGCCTCTTTACCTTCACAGCCCTCCGGGACCGTTTCGGATTATGGGGCGGGGCGGCGGTGAGCGCCGCGATATTCGCCCTTTTTCACTTCAATCCGTATTGGTTGGCCGAGATGGTGGTCGTTGGCGTCGGTCTGGCGTTTCTTTACCACTGGACAGGGTCGTTGCTGGCCTCCATCGTCGCGCATTCTTTCATCAACACGACCAAAATCGCGATGTTGTTTTACAACGTGCCGCTTATCTGAAAAGGAGGTGCCGTCATGCCATACTGCCGTTCCTGCGGCAACAGACGCCTGTTCGCAGCCAGCAAAGTTCCACCCGCCGCTCCGACCGCCAACGGTTTTGCCTCCGGGCTCCTCGGCGATTTCGACACCGGCGGCGAGCTTGTTACCATTACCCGCCTGGGGGCCGATAAGGTGACCGCCAGGTCCGCCGGCGGGCAGCCGTCGGACTATTTCGATACCTGCCTCGTCTGCGGCAGCCAGGATGTGGAATGGTCAGGCTGAGGGCAAAAAGGAATACAGGCTTGGGAAAGGGAATAGTTATCCATAAACGCCAGAGGGAGGAAAGGGAATGATTTCTCAAGCCTGCATGAAGCGGACCGGGAAAGAAGCCGCACCGTCTGTAGAAGTCGGGGCCGCCCTGGTGGCGATTTTTGGCGAGGGGGTTTGGAGGAATGACTAAACGGCTGGAATTGCCGCCGGAGAAGCTCCGCTATTTTTGCGCCGACGCCACTCTCCCGTTCGAGACTACGGCCACTGTGGCGCCGCTCGATGTAATGATCGGCCAGGAACGGGCCGTCAAGGCCATCGAATTCGGCCTGTACGCCAAAAACTTCGGGTACAACATCTACGTGTCGGGACTGGTCGGCACGGGGAAGATTACTTACGCCAAGGCGGCGGTGACTAAAGTCGCCTGCGGTGAGCCGGTACCGCAGGACTGGTGCTATGTGAACAATTTCGAAAACGCCGGACAGCCGATCGCGCTCAGCCTGCCGGCCGGTATGGGCAGCCTTTTCCGGCAGGACATGCGGGAACTGGTCGACGATCTCAAAAGCGACATTCCCAAGGTTTTCAGCGGTGACGACTACGAGCAGGCCAAAACGGCCATTATGAAGAAGTTCCAGGACAGCCGCGGGCAGGTGATGGAGGCGTTCGGCCAGCAGGCCGAACAGCACGGTATTTTGCCACAGTGGACGACCACCGGGTTCGTCGGCCTGCCGGTCGAAGACGGGAAGCCCCTGACTCCCGAGGAGTTTCAGAAACTTGACCGCGACAAAAAGGAAATGATCGAAAAACGGATGCTGGCCGTCCACGAAAAGGCCATGGAAGCCATCCGCCAGGTGCAGCACCTGGAACGGGAGGCGAGGGAGGAGATGAAGGGCCTCGACGCCAAGGTCGGGCTGTTCGCCGTCGGCCATTTCATCGACGAGCTCAAGGCCAAGTATGAGGCATTTGATACGGTTGTCGCGTATCTGGAGGCTGTTAAGAACGACATTGTCAAGAACATCAACGATTTCAAGCCTGCGAACGAGGATGAGAGCAACCCGCTGCTGATGTTCCGTAAGAGCATGCAGGAGGCGGTCAAGGACAAATATCAGGTCAATCTGCTGGTCGACAACCATGGGCTTGAGGGCGCCCCCGTAGTGGTAGAGGTCAACCCGACGTACTATAACCTGATCGGGCGGGTCGAGTACGAAACGCGCATGGGCGTTGTCAATACCGATTTTTCGATGATCAAGCCGGGCGCCCTACACAGGGCCAACGGCGGCTATCTCATCCTCAATATCAAGGATGTGCTAGCCAATGTCGGCGCCTGGGAGGGTCTGAAACGCGTCCTTAAGACGAGAAAGCTCCATATCGAAAATCTCGGCGAGCAGTATGGGATGCTGGCGATGGCGTCCGTCAAGCCCGAACCCATACCGATCAACGTCAAAGTCATCCTCATCGGCAACCCGCAGCTTTATCATCTGATTTTCAATTATGACGAGGATTTCCGCAAGCTGTTCAAGGTTTATGCCGACTTTGACACCGAGATGGCCAACAATGAGGCCAACATCGGCAAATTGGCCGGTTTCGTCGCGTCCACCGTCCAACGGGAAAACCTGAAGCACTTCGACCGGGCGGCGGTGGTCAAGGTGGTGGAATACGCAACCCGCCTGTCGGGTAGCCAGCAGAAATTCACCACCCGTTTCAGCGAGGTTGTCGAGCTGTTGTGCGAGGCGGATGCCTGGGCGAGCGTCGACGGCGCCGAGCTGGTGGGAATGGCTCATGTTCGCCGCGCGATCGACGAAAAGCGGTTCCGCTATAATAAATACGAGGAAAAGCTCCGGGAGATGTTCGCGGAGGGTAAGCTGCTGATCGACACCGACGGCGAAAAGGTAGGCCAGGTAAACGGCCTGGCGGTGCTGTCGGTGGGCGAGTATATGTTCGGCAAGCCTTCGCGGATAACGGCGAATACTTTTCTTGGCAAGGGCGGGGTCGTGAACATCGAGCGGGAGACGAAGATGAGCGGCACCAGCCACAGCAAGGGTGTAATGATTCTTGCCGGGTACCTGGGCCAGCAGTACGCTCAGGAGCGGCCGCTAACCCTCACCGCCAGCCTGACCTTTGAACAGCTTTACGACGGGGTGGACGGCGACAGCGCGTCAAGCACCGAATTATACGCCATCCTGTCGAGCCTGTCGGGTGTGCCTATCCGCCAGAATATTGCCGTAACCGGTTCGGTTAACCAAAAAGGCGAAATTCAACCCATCGGCGGGGTAACGGAGAAGATCGAGGGCTTTTTCGCGGTGTGCAAGATCAAGGGACTGACCGGCCAGCAGGGCGTGATGATCCCTCACCAGAATGTCTCCAACCTCACCCTTGACGACGAGGTGATCGAGGCGGTTAAGGAGGGCCGGTTCCATATCTGGCCCGTGGCGACGATCGACGAGGGGATTGAAATTCTTACCGGTGTGCCGGCGGGGGTCAAGGGTTCAGACGGAGTTTTCCCGCCCGACAGCATCCATGCCCGGGTAGGCAGGCAACTGTCTGCCTACACCGACACGCTCATCAAGATGGGCCGGTCGGCTGAGGAGCACGGCGGCGGGATCGGTGCCAAGGAAGGCGGGGCATGAGCGGGCAGCCTGTTGAGCGGGGCGGAAGATACGAGATTGAAATAACCAGTTTGGGTCACAGCGGTGAAGGCGTGGGCCGGTACCACGGCTTCACCGTCTTCGTGCCCGGAGCGCTGCCGGGCGAAAAGGTGACGGCTACCGCCGAGGTCGTCAAGCAGAATTATGCCAAAGCGCGCCTGGACGCGGTGCTGGCACCTTCGCCCGACCGCGTCATGCCCCGCTGCCCTGTCTATGAGCGCTGCGGGGGCTGCCAGCTCCAGCACCTCGCGTATCCGGCCCAGCTTGTCGTCAAACGCCAGACGGTGGTGGACGCCGTCACCCGGATTGGCAAATTGAACGGCGTTGTTGTCCATCCCACTCTTGGCGCGGCCGAGCCGTGGCATTACCGCAACAAGATGCAGTTTCCGGTGGGCATGGTCGGTGGACACCTTGCGGTGGGGTGCTTCGCTCCCGGCAGTCACAATATCGTCGATGTTGACGACTGCCATATTCAGCATCCCGCCAATAATGCCGTCGCCCGCGCCGTGCGCGCCGTGTTGGCCGGGCTGGGCATCCCGCCGTATGACGAGAAGAGCGGCGACGGCGTTGTCCGCCATGTTCTCGGCCGGGTGGGCACGGCCAGCGGCGAGATTATGGCGGTGATTGTCACGGCCACTGCCGACCTGCCCCGCAAGGATAGCGTGATTGCCAGTCTCAGGCGCGAGATTCCGGGGCTGGTGAGCGTCGTCCACAACGTCAACCCGGCGCGGACCAATGTTATTCTCGGCCGGCAGACGACGACAGTCTGGGGTAGGGATACCATCCTCGACCGTATCGGCGATTTTTTGTTTCGCGTCTCGGCCCGGTCGTTTTTTCAGGTTAATACTGCCCAGGCGGCGGCGCTATACAGGAAGGCGGAGGAATACGCCGGTCTAACCGGGACAGAGACGGTAATCGATGCTTATTGCGGCACCGGCACGATCACTCTTTTTCTTGCCCGACACGCCACCAAGGTTTACGGTATAGAGGTCGTGGCTGACGCTGTCGCCGATGCCCGCGCCAACGCGGCCGCCAACGGCATTGGCAACGTGGAGTACATCGTCGGCGACGCCGTCGCGGTGATGCCGAAACTGCGGACGGGAGGCGTAAGGCCTCACGCCATCGTTGTCGACCCGCCGCGCGCCGGCTGTGCGCCGGTGGTGCTCGATACCTTCGTCCGCATGGGGCCGGAGCGCATCGTGTACGTGTCCTGCAATCCGGCGTCAATGGCTCGCGACCTTGCCGTTCTTGCCGGGGGCGGGTACAGCGTGAGGGAAATCCAGCCGGTCGATATGTTTCCGCAGACGTATCACGTGGAGTCAGTCACGTTGATAGAGCGGAAGTAGCTTGAAATATAAGGGTTTGCCGGTTTGGAAAAAACTAAAAATGTGTTTCCATGTTCGCCTAGACGTAAGGTTTAGGCGATTTTTCTTTCGGATGGGGGTAAACTTTTTCGCGAAACAGAACCCTTTCGCGTAATTCAAGAGGTATTTTGCGAAAAGGTATAATGGGAAAGGGGAGAATGAAAGGCATTCTTTTATAAGCTTTGGGTGTCGTCTTGTTTCATGCCGGCTTCTTGATAGAACAACCAGATCAGAAATAGAAATGCTACAACTCCAGATATGCAAAACAGTATTTGGAAAAATCAAATTATTGTTGTGTGTTAACGTAGAGCGTGATAAACTGGAAAATGTATACAGAAGAGGTGTTTCGAATGGAAGTAAGTTACAATAAACTTTGGAAATTACTCATTGATAAAAAAATGAAACGGATCGGGTTGATGGAGGCTACAGGCATTGGGACTTCAACCCTCTCTAAGCTTGGAAAAGATCAGTATGTCAGCATGGAAGTGCTAGTAAAGATATGTCAAGTGCTTAATTGCAATATAGGTGATATTGTGGACGTGGTGAAAGCAGCGGTGCCCCATGAAAAAATCGACTGACGAAGATATAAAGTATAGATACATTACAACTGCCATCGAGCAGGGTGCTCAATAAAATTGTGAAGGGGGTTTATATGGCTAAAGACAATAGCACGTTCTTCATAAGAAAAAATAGTTGGTCAGAAATAAAGGACCGATTGCTTAGCGGTTATCTCCCACAGTATTTTCAAAAGTTGTTGATGACGAATAAGCCCATAGTCTATGTTGACTGCTTTGCGGGTAAGGGTAAGTTTGACGATGGCGGTGACGGTTCGCCTCGCATTGCCCTGAAAATCAGGGACGATTGTATTGGGCGAACAAATTCGCAGAATGCCCGAATTGATGGTTGTTTTATCGACCTGAACTATGCCGATGAATTAACAACTAATATTGCGGATTATTGCAACTGCAATGGCACACCAGTGGTAATCTCCGGCAAATACGAAGAAAAAATCGAGACACTATTGTCTGATAAACTTGGCAAGAATGTCTTTCTGTATATAGACCCTTATGGGATTAAGGCTCTGGACTATGGACTGTTTTCCAAGTTTGCCAATTATGGTTTTAACAGTATTGAAATGCTGATAAACATGAACTCTTTCGGCTTTTTTCGAGATGCTTGCCGTGTAATGAGAGTTGACTATAAAAACGACGAAGCTCTTTATAACCTTGATGATATCGTAGAGTATGAACCAACGGAAGTAGATGTTTCTCAGCAGTCTGAAATGCTACTAAATAGTATTGCCGGAGGAGATTACTGGAAAGCAATTGTCAGGGATTATAAGGCCGGAAAAATAGACGGCTACCAAGCTGAGAAGCGTTTTTCAACCGAATATAAACAGCGTTTAAGGCAGATGTACACATATGTGCTTGATATGCCAATCCGTATGAAATCTGGGCAACGCCCAAAGTATCGAATGATTCATGTTTGCAACCACGAACAAGGTTGCATTCTGATGGCGGATAATATGTCATCTCGCTTCGATGAACTGTTTATTGATATACAAAATCAGGGTCAATTGATTTTATTTGATTATACTCCAGAAAATGTAATTATTGACAGGAACGACATTCAAGCAAAAATGCTAATTTTTCTCTCGAATTTCCCCAATGGCATGACTGCAGACAAGCTGATTGCCGCTTTCTTTACGGAATATGGAGTGTTGTGTAAATCTGGAACTATTCGCGAAATATGGCGAGACATGGAGAAAAGAGGGGCTATCGAGGTCACGCGAATTCCCCCAACTACCCCATCGACTGGTAGACCGTCTAATTTCTTTACAGAAGATAAGCGCAAAAAACAGAGCGTGACAATCAGGAGGAAGCCATGAAACCGGTCAAAGGATACATAACACGAAAATCGATGCTCTACAAAACCGGTGTAGAATATGGCGATTATACCATGAATCATGTTTTTGGCTGTTCGCATGGCTGCAAGTACCCCTGTTACGCTTTTCTGATAGCGAGGCGTTTCGGAAAAGCCGATTCTTATGAAGACTGGTTAGAGCCGTTTTTAGTTAGCAATACGCTAGAAATTCTCGACAAGGAAATCCCGCGATTAAAGTCAAAAATCAAGTCCGTGCAGCTCTGCTTTACCACAGATCCATTTATGTATGGTTATGAAGAAATAAAGAGTGTGAGCCTTGCAGCCATTCGGAAGCTGAATGATGCCGGTATAAAATGTACGGTACTAACCAAAGGGATACTACCAATTGAACTTGCGTCATTGTCAAAGGAGAATGAATATGGTATTACACTCATTTCTCTGGATGAGGAGTACCGCGAAAGAGTTGAACCAGGAGCAGCACCATATCATGATAGGCTGGCAGCATTGAGACGATTGCATGACGAGGGCTGTAAAACTTGGGTTAGCATTGAACCCTACCCAACGCCCAATTTAATCAAACAAAACTTGTCTACGATCCTTAATGCTATTGCCTTTACAGATAAGATTATCTTTGGGAGGACGAATTACAGTAAAGAAATTACAGCCTATCAAAATCACAGGATTTTTTATAACAACCAGGCAGAGAAAGTAATTAAATTTTGTTTGAATCAAAGTATCCAATATCACATAAAGAATGGAACGATAAGCAACATGGAAGAAAAGTGATAATGTCTTGTCTTCTTTTTTGAAAATCGTGCCAACTGTTGAAAGGATGTGTGATTCGATGCCCAACCGCACCAATGAGTTGGAACAGTTTATTTACCAGAAATGCTATGACCGCATCTGGGAAGCTGTTTACGGATATGTAGCAGCGCATCCGAACTCGCTGGAGTTAGGCTATTCGCGCGTTCAATACCCCGACTCCGCTATGCTCGAAGATATGATACTGGAGTTTTCAACCAACATCAACATTGATGAGGACACACTGTCTTTTGATGCAGTCGTTAGCTGCGTAATTATGCTTGAGCAGGAAACCTATCACGACACGGTGACTGCTGAGGTCAGTCAGTGGTTTAAGGTTCACTGCTTCGTGGTTGTCGAGGATGGAATCAAAAACTTTAATGTTCACGATATAGACATCTACTCAAAAGGGAAACGGGCAATGACCACCGGTGTCGCCGCAACGAACAACATAGTTCCTATTATTTGTAAAAATCAATTGGAGACTGAAGCGACACGATTTCTTGAAAGGTATTGCCCAGAAGCGTTACAGATTCCGATGGCGGTACCGATTGAGAAAATCGTAAAGGAGAAGATGGGGCTTAATATTTTGCACGGGAATCGGCTCACCGATGATTTCAGCCTTTTCGGGCAAATATGTTTTTCCCAAGGTAGCGTAAAAGTCTATGACCTGCTGACGGATACCTGCCAAGAAGTTGAAGTTGAACGCGGGACAATTTTGATCGATGCATATACCTTTTGGGAGCGCAACATCGGGTGTGTCAACAATACCATCGCCCATGAAGCATTTCACTGGCATCGGCACCGCGTTTACGCCGCGATAAAGAGCATCCTTCGGGGCGAAAAGCTTATTGCCTGCCGATGCCCTACAAGCTCAAAGGGCGAAAAGCAGGATGATAGTTGGACGGATGAAGACAGCATGGAATGGCAGGCTTCTCAAATTGCACCAAGAATACTGATGCCTATAGAAACGGCAGCGGTAAAAATCAAGGAACTACTGGATATGTACGGCTATTCGCCAGGCAGCGCGGACAAGACCGAAATATTGGAATGCGTCATTGATGAGTTGGCATCCTTTTATAAGGTGTCCAAACAGTCCGCCAAAATTCGAATGATCGATCTCGGCTATAACGAAGCTGCCGGGGTTTATAACTATAAAGACAGCTACGCCCCTTATTTTTCGAACATTAGTCCTCGTGATGCTTTTTACGAGTATTGCGATAATGAGGAATTCCGAGCCGTTATTGATTCGGGACTTTTCCGCTATGCAAGCGGCTATTTCATTATCAACAACGAAAAATATCTGACCCAAGACAGCACCGGACAGTATGTGCTTACAAACTATGCCTGGAGCAATCTTGCGGAATGTGCTCTACAATTTACATACCACCGTGTTAACATGCGAGAGCATGGCCGTTTTCACACGGATGTGTTTCACAGGGCTAATAGGCAGGCATACGAAAAACTGCCGCGCTTTGATGCTGATAGGAATATTTCTGTTATCGATAATGCGGAGGAACTCCGCAGAAAACAAGAGGAATTTGAAGAACAGTTTGCCGACTACAGAGCAATCACACCTACGTTTGCACAACTCGCCGCCGACCTGATGAAGCGCAAACGCTGGAACAGCGTTACATTCAAAGAAAAAACTCATCTTGATGACGCAACATATAGCCGCATCGTCAACAACGAGGAAAAGGAATGGTCGCTTAGAACCGTCATGGCAGTCTGTGTGGGGCTTGGCGTTAATGCACGAACTACTGACAAGCTGCTGGCCGCTGCAGGACATACGCTCAGTACTTCCCGTGAACACCAACTTTTCTCTTTTTTACTTACGTCTTTCGAAGGCCAATCTATCGACGAATGCAATACCTTCCTGGAAAGCATGGAGATAATGCCGCTTGGAAACAGACCACGCAAAAGGGAAGCCGTAAGTTAACAATAAGGTCTCCACACCGCGCATCAGAAATAGTGCGCGGTATTTTTTTGCCCTTTTTTAAAAATTCATTTTCACGGCGTGTAAAAAAGTGACGGCATTTGCGGTAGTTCTTTCTATGGGCACATCCTCACTACACTGAAAAGACGCGCAGTTACGCGATTCCCCCTTTACATCCCGTGAAAGGACAAGCTGCGTCGCAATTGCTAAGATTTTCATAGATAGACGGTCAGACAAGCCGTATTTTTCAGGAAAGGAGAGCCAATGCGATGCGAGACATAAAAAACAGCAAGGGCAAGATGGTCTGCCGCTTGGACGAAAAGGCCAGCATCGTCGAAATTGTGCATAAAGGCTGCAAGACGCTGATTCATTTCAAACCGGACGGCACGGCAGAAGTTATCAACACAGAAGCTGTATAACCGTAAAAACAAGTCAATAGCAAAAATCCGCAGAACCGCGAGACGGGCAGGATGACACCAATCACTGGTGTTCCCGCCCGTCTCTTTTTGTTTCTACGGATTTGAGACATCGGCCTCCTGCGGATTTTCAAACCAAATTTTGAAAATCGCAGGAGGAAAACGATGTTAATTAATTACAAAGACGCTAACGGCAATTCTATTGAACTTGAGGTGTCCGATGAGGTCGGTACCTTCTATCTTAGTTCAGTGGAAGCGGAAAAGAAAAATACACGAAGAGCAACACGCGCTGACCGCCACACCTCACTTGAATCCTTTGTATATGAAGATAAAAGATTCTTCGATGCCGGTGTCAACTTGCTTGCCGATTTTATTGAATCCGAATTCATCAAAAACGCCATGTCGCATCTGACCGAACGGCAGCAGTACCTCATCCGAAAAACTTGTCTTGAGGGCTGGAAATATACCGAACTTGCCGCCTTGGAGGGGGTTGACGAGTCGGCCATTCGCCACGCCGTCAACCGTGCGAAAAACAAAATCAAAAAGATTTTGTCATAGACCATCCGATTTGCCTTCCGCAGGTGGCATAAGGCAGAAGGCGCACAAGAATCAGCCTTCGGAAAGGCAAGGTGATCTGCATGAAGCACACGCTTAGAATCAGTGTTTCAAAGGAAGAACAGAATGGCGGGATTATCGGCTGCCGCCATGTCACCGTCCGGGAGAAGCTGCTCCGAATGCTCCTCGGAGACAAACGGCGGCTGACGGTTATTATCCCTGGGGACAGCGTTAAGGCGCTGTCAATTGTTGAGGTGGGAGGTGAAAACCGTGAGTAAAATCAAGCTGCTACTTGACCTCGCTCGTGACTTGCATTCCCTTGCAGACAGCGTTCAAGCGGTCGCGGAAGCAATGGAGGACAATGAATTCGCTGAAACGGCGCAGCCGGAAACGCCGGTACCCGTGAAGGAAGCGGAGCCGATGGTAAAGACAGTCACGCTGGAACAGGTTCGTGCGGCGCTGGCCGACAAGAGCCAACTGGGGTTTACCGCCCAGGTGCGGATTCTGTTGGAGAAGTACGGTGCGCCAAAACTCAGTCAGATCGATCCGGCGAACTATGCCGCGCTGCTGGCGGATGCGGAGAGGCTGAAATGAGCGGAGAAAAACGACACGCTCTGCTGTCTGCTTCTGGCGCGCATCGCTGGCTGAACTGTACCCCATCCGCGCGGTTGGAACAGGAGTTTGAGGACAATAGCGGAGAAGCCGCAGCCGAAGGCACGGCCGCCCATGCGCTCTCGGAACACAAGCTGCGGCGCGCGCTAAAGATGCGCTCGAAGAAACCAGTTTCAAAGTACGACTCCGACGAGATGGACAGTTACACGGGTGGCTACGTGGAGTTCGTGCTGGAACTCATCGAACAGGCAAAACAAACCTGCTCCGACTCCAAGGTGCTGATTGAGCAGCGACTAGACTTTTCCGGGTATGTGCCGGATGGTTTCGGCACGGGCGACTGCTTGGTTATCGCGGACGGAACGCTCCACATTATCGACTTCAAGTACGGTCAGGGTGTTTTGGTGGATGCTGAGGACAACCCGCAGATGAAGCTGTATGCCCTCGGCGCCTTGGAACTCTTTGACGGCATCTATGACATCGACACGGTGTCCATGACTATCTACCAACCTCGCCGCGAGAATGTCAGTACTCATATGGTGTACAAGGAAAGCCTGTACCAGTGGGCGGACGAAGTTCTCAAGCCCACTGCTGAACTAGCCTTTGACGGTTGCGGCGAATATCGCTGCGGCGCCTGGTGCCAGTTCTGCCGGGCGGCTGTAAAGTGCCGTGCGCGTGCGGAGGAAAAACTCAGGTTGACCCAGTTTGAGTTTGCTTTGCCGCCGCTGCTCACGGACGGGGACATTGATGAAATCCTCTCCAAGCTGGACGACCTCACCTCGTGGGCGAACGGCATCAAGGCTTACGCGCTGGAAGCGGCTGTCAGCCACGGCAAGGAGTGGAGCGGATTCAAGCTGGTGGAGGGGCGCTCCAACCGCAAGTACTCCGACGAGGATGTCGTCGCGGAGACGGCAAAGGCGGCCGGGTACCGCGATATCTATCGACAGAACCTTATTACTATCACCGAGATGGAGAAGCTTATGGGAAAATCCAAGTTCAATGAAATCCTCGGAGGGCTTATCGAAAAGCCTCCTGGGAAGCCGACGCTGGTTCCGCTTTTGGACAAGCGGCCGGCGATGAATACATCTAACGCAAAAATTGATTTTACGGAGGGATAAAACCATGTCAAATACAGCAAACAGAGTAAACACCGGGGCAAAAGGCAGCCCGACCAAGGTCGTCACGGGCGTTGTGCGCCTGTCTTACGCAAACGTCTGGGAACCGAAGTCCATCAACGGCGGCGCGGAGAAGTACAGCGTGAGCCTGATTATCCCCAAATCGGACACCAAGACCATCGCCGCCATTCATGCGGCTGTCGAAGCGGCGATGGAGGAAGGGCGCGGCAAATTTGGCGGCAAGATTCCGAATAAATCCGCTCTCAAACTGCCGCTACGCGACGGCGACATTGACCGTCCGGACGATGAAGCATACGCGGGCAGCTATTTCGTGAACGCCAACAGCAACGCCGCGCCGGAAATCGTGGATAAGTCACTCAACCCAATTTTGAACCGTTCGGAAGTCTACTCCGGCGTGTACGCGAGGGTCAGTGTCAATTTCTACGCCTTCAATTCCAACGGCAATCGCGGAATCGCCTGCGGCCTTGGCAACATCCAGAAAGTTCGTGATGGTGAGCCGCTTGGCGGGAAAACAAGCGCCGCCGATGATTTCGTCTCGGATTACGACGGCGACGACTTTCTGGAGTAAAGACAAAAAGAGCAGGGACAAGGGCGGCGGGATTCTTGCCGCCTTTTTCCGCTATGGAGGGTGTATGAAGAATCTGAGTTTGGATACAGAAACCTACAGCAGCGCCGACCTTGCCAAGTGCGGCGTGTATAAGTATGCCGAAGCGCCGAATTTTGAAATACTGCTACTTGGCTACGCCGTTGACGGCGGCGAAGTGAAGGTCGTTGACCTCGCGAGCGGCGAGTTTTTGCCGGAAGAGATAAAAGAAGCATTGACGGATGAAGCTGTAACAAAATGGGCGTTCAACGCGCAGTTCGAGAGGGTCTGCTTGTCGCGGCACCTCGGCGAATGGATGGAGCCTGATTCCTGGCGTTGCACGATGGTGTGGGCGGCGTACATGGGCCTTCCCCTTTCGCTTGAGGGCGCGGGTGCGGCGTTGGGTTTGGAAAAGCAGAAGCTAAAGGAAGGCAAAGAACTCATCCGCTATTTTTCTGTGCCGTGCAAGCCTTCAAAAACTAACGGCGGCCGCACACGCAATCTGCTGGTAGATGCGCCGGACAAATGGGAACAGTTCAAAGCCTACAATGCCCGCGACGTAGAAACCGAAGCGTCGATCCAGGCGCGCCTTCATAAATTCCCTGTGCCGGAAGATGAGTGGCGAAACTATGTCCTCGACCAAAAGATCAACGACCGTGGAATCCGGCTGGACATGGATCTGGTCAGGGAGGCTATCCACTGCAACGAACGAGCGAGGGTGGAGCTTACGAACGTTATGCGAGAACTCACTGATGTAGAGAACCCCAATTCGGTCGCCCAGATGAAGGCGTGGCTCACGGAAAACGGGCTGGAGACCGACACCTTGGACAAGGCGGCGGTTAGGGAAATGCTCAAAACAGCGCCGGAGCCGCTCGGTCAGGTGCTGGAACTGCGTCAATCGCTCGCCAAGTCCAGCGTAAAGAAATACACAGCCATGGAGAACGCCGTCTGCAAGGACGGCAGGGCCAGAGGACTTTTGCAGTTTTACGGCGCGAATAGAACCGGCCGCTGGGCTGGCCGGCTGATTCAGGTACAAAATCTTCCGCAAAATCATCTGCCGGATTTAGCACAGGCGCGAAACCTTGTTAAGGCTGGCGACTTCGCCGCACTTGATATGCTCTATGGCTCCGCGCCGGAGGTGCTTTCTGAACTCATCCGAACAGCCTTTATTCCAAAACCGGGTTGTCAGTTTATCGTTGCCGACTTCAGTGCAATTGAAGCAAGAGTCATTGCGTGGCTTGCAGGGGAAGTGTGGCGCAATGAGGTGTTTGCCACCCACGGCAAGATCTATGAAGCTTCGGCAAGCCAGATGTTCCATGTCCCCGTGGAGGAAATCACCAAGGGTAGCCCGCTACGGCAAAAAGGCAAAATTGCGGAGCTGGCTCTCGGTTACGGCGGCTCGGTCGGTGCGCTAAAAGCGATGGGGGCGCTTGACATGGGTGTCGCCGAGGAAGAACTCCAGCCGCTGGTGACGGTATGGCGCGCTGCCAACCCCAACATCGTGCGACTTTGGTGGGACGTGGACAAAGCGGCCATGACCGCAGTCCGGGAACGGACGAGTGCGACAACCCATGGCATCCGCTTTGAGTGCAAAAGCGGCATGATGTTTATTACCCTGCCCTCCGGCCGGCGGCTTGCCTATGTGAAGCCCAGAATCGGGCAGAATCGCTTCGGCAGTGAGACCGTGACTTATGAGGGGGTCGGCAGTACGAAAAAGTGGGAGCGTATTGAAACCTACGGACCTAAACTTGTTGAGAACATCGTCCAGGCGATCAGCCGTGACATCCTTTGTTATGCCATGCGGCGGCTGGACAGCACTGGCTTTTCCATTGTAATGAGTGTGCATGATGAAGTAGTTCTTGAGGCTGCGCAAGGCGTTTCGCTGGAAGACGTTTGCCGAACTATGGCAGAAACGCCGCCCTGGGCGGAGGGGCTACTGCTCCGTGCCGATGGTTTTATGAGCCCATTTTATAAAAAAGATTAGGAGATGACCGTCCGATTCCGCTCTCCGGGGTGGCTTATACCGAAGGCGCAAAACAAAAATTCATGCCTTCGGAAGGAACGATCAGTATGAACAAACTTCAGATTTTCTCCTACGAGGGAAAAGAGGTTAGAACCATCCAGAAAGACGGCGAGCCGTGGTGGGTGCTCAAAGATGTGTGCGAGGTGCTTGAGATTGGGAACAGTCGCGATGTTACTGCTCGCCTGGATGAAGATGAAAAGGGCGTCGGCATTATCGACACCCTTGGCGGACGGCAAGAATTGACGGTAATCAACGAGAGCGGGTTATATAACGTGATTCTGCTTTCTCGCAAGCCGGAAGCCAAGCACTTCAAACGCTGGGTTACCCACGAGGTTCTCCCGCAAATCCGCCGGCACGGTGCGTACATGACCACTGACAAATTGGAAGCGCTCATGAACGATCCCGATGCCTGGATTCAGCTGTTGACCACACTCAAACAGGAGCGGCAGGAAAAAGCGCGGCTCCAACTCCAAGCCGTCGAGGACAAGCCGAAAGTGGTGTTCGCCGATGCGGTGTCGGTATCTGACGGCACTATCCTCATTGGCGAGCTGGCAAAAATACTCAAAGGCAACGGCGTCGATATCGGGCAAAACCGACTGTTTGAACGACTCCGTCAGGACGGCTTCCTCATCAAACGCAAGGGAACCGATTACAACGCGCCGACCCAGAGGTCAATGGAACTGGGGCTGTTCCGGGTGAAAGAGACCGCCATCACCCATTCGGACGGTCACGTCACCATCAGCAAGACGACCAAGGTGACTGGCAAAGGGCAGCAGTATTTCGTCAACTACTTTCCCGCCGGAGGAGGGAGCATTGATGGACAGGCGTAACAGCGAGGGCTATCCAGACCTCACCGCCGCCGAAGCCTTGGCAAATGTGGCGCGGGAAGAAAGGGCAAAGTCAAAGCAATACCGTCCGCTCGTTTACATCTGCTCTCCTTTCGCGGGCGAGACCGAATACAACATCAGCCGTGCGCGGGGCTACTGTCGGTTTGCGGTCGGAAACGGGTGCATTCCCCTCGCGCCGCACCTCCACTTTCCGCAGTTTATGGACGATGATGACCGCAAGCAGCGTGAACTCGGAATATTTTTCGCTCTTGTCCTGCTTGGCAAATGCGATGAGGTTTGGGTGTTCGGCGGCAGGGTGTCGGACGGCATGGCGCGGGAGATTGACACAGCCAGACAACGGGGCATCCAAGTTCGGCGGTTCAACGAGAAATGTGAGGAGGTACAAGGCGCATGAAGATTGCCATCGGCAACAGTCGTATGGATAAGAAATGGAAAAACAAAGACATCTCCTGGGAGGACTTTAAAAACGCCGTCCGCACGACAAAACGCACGACGGAAACCGTCGCTGAATTTCGCAAGATGAGCAAAGCACAACAGGATTGCGTGAAAGACATCGGTGGTTTCGTTGGCGGTGCCTTGCGTGAGGGCAAGCGCAGAAATGGATATGTCCTTTGCCGCTGCCTGCTTACTCTTGATATGGACTACGCCGTACCCGGCGTATGGAAACAGATAGAAGCACTCCATGACTGGTCGTGCTGCATTTACAGCACCCATAAGCACACGCCGGAAGCGCCGCGCCTACGGCTCATCATTCCGCTGGCACGCGAGGTTAGTGAAGACGAATACCCCGCTCTGGGACGCATAGTGGCAAAAGAAATCGGAATTGACGCCTTTGACGACACCACCTATGAGCCCTCACGGCTGATGTACTGGCCGTCTACCTCGTCAGACGGAGAATTCGTCTTCAGGGAAAAGGATGGCGCATTGCTTGAACCGGGTGAGTACCTCTCCAAATATGCCGACTGGCGCGATACCTCCGTGTGGCCGACTTCGAAGCGGCAATCCGAGGTCATAAGCCGCAGCCTGAAACAACAGGCAGACCCTCTTACAAAAGAAGGCATTGTCGGCGCATTCTGCAGGGTTTATACCGTTGAGGACGCCATGGGTACATTCCTCTCGGATGTTTACGAGCCAAGCGCGATGGAAGGTCGCTACGACTATATCCCCGCCGACTCAAGCGCTGGCGTGGTTATTTACGAGGGCAAGTTCGCCTATTCGCACCACGCCACCGACCCGGTCTGCGGGAAGCTATTGAACGCCTTTGACTTGGTACGGCTCCACAAGTACGGCGATATGGACGACAAGGCATCGTTCAGGGCGATGTGTGGACTGGCTCTTGGTGACGTGAAGGTGAAAACCGACATGGCTGAAATGGCAAAGGTTCAGGCGGCTGAGGAATTCAGCGACCGTGAAGAGGACCCCTTCCCTTTCATCATTTCGGGCAAGCGCGGAAACGCATCCGTAAGTCCGCCAAGGCTGGCTCAGTATTTCCGTGACAACAACTGCTACTTTCTGACCAGAGGGCAATCTGGCGGCGTTGCGTTCTGGATATACGGGGATGGCGTGTATAAGAAAATCTCGGACATAGCCGTCAAGGGCACGCTGATGCGGTATGTGACAGCCTTTTCCCAGGACTTGGTGAAAACGGCCGAAATGACTGAAGCCTACAACCAGCTTGCGGCAGATGACAACTACAGAGATTTGGAGGAACTGGACGCCGATGAGAGCATCGTGGCGCTTGAAAACGGGCTGTACCATCTGGACACGGGAGCGCTTACCCCGCATACACCGGACTACTTAGGCACCATTAAGCTGCCGCTTTGCTGGAACCCGGATGAAAAAGAAGCTGTGGTATTTAACAGGTTTCTCTCTGAACTGACTGGCGGCGACGCGGAGAAGCAGCAGTTTCTGAAAGAGTTCATCGGCGTGGCGCTGTCCAACATCAAGGGCTACAAAACGAAAAAGGCGCTGTTCCTCGTCGGCGAGGGCAACACGGGCAAAAGCCAGATAAGGGCGCTGGTCGAGCGGCTACTCGGCGCGGAGAACTGTGCCAGCGTGGATTTGGCGACCCTTGAGCGGCGATTCGGCACCGGGCTTGCCTTCGGCAAAAGGCTTGTGGGAAGCAACGACCTCGGTTTTGCCGACTTGCCGGAATTACAGGTGTTCAAGCAACTTACGGGCGGCGACAGTATGCTCATGGAAAACAAGTTCGCCGATGGATTCACCGCCGTCTACAACGGGGTTCTGTGGTTTTCCATGAACCGGCTTCCAAGTTTCGGCGGCGACCGTGGGAGACACGTTTTTGAGCGCATCGCGATTATCGAGTGCGGCAAACCATGCCCCGCCGAGCGTCAGGACAGAGGGCTTCTCGACAAGATGTACGCCGAGCGAGAAGCGGTAGTCCGCGAATGCCTGTACGCTGCAGGCGAAGTCGTGAAAAGAGGTTACAGGTTCAGTATTCCGGGTTCTTCGGAAGAAGCGACCAAACGGTACGAAATGGAGCTTTCCACCGTAAAATCCTTTGTCAGCGAATTTTGCGAGCTATTCCAGGACGGCAACTGGGCGGGCATCAAAAGTTCGGAACTCTACCGCCACTACCGCGACTGGTGCGGGATGAACGGTTACCGGGCTGCGTCCGCGAAGATGTTCACGCGAGAAGCAGCCGAGCACTACGGGCTGAACGTGAAGGAATTCAAGACGCACAAACGCGACGGCGATTACTACGCTCTGCGCTTCAACGGCCTTGGCAAAGAGGAATTCGGCTTCCTGGGAATTGCGGAGTAGGCAGGCTGTGACCTGTGTGGTCGCTGTGATGGAATTTTCTTATTCTTCGCGTCTGAGCAAAACGCAAGAACGTGCTTTGGAGAAAAAAGAAATTAAATAATAGTATAAACGCGCGCGAGGATTCCATCACCCTATCACACAGCGCACATCCATAACAAAAACCTGAAATCATAGGAGGATCAATATATGAATTTACAGCTAACGATAGAATCTTTCGCGGAATTCAAGACGAACGGAGGGATGGCGCGGCTCCTGCGTGTCCGTGACGCAAACGGCTCCCTTCTTTGCCACTGCGTACAGTATCGTGGCGGCGGTCATTATTTCACGACCGCCGCAGAGGTGTATGCGTATTGTATTGGGCGTGGATGGATGGCCAAAAGCCAAGACCCATATCACATTTTTCATCCAGACTTTGTGCGGGCAAACGGGGTGGGCGGCTTATGAGGGAAAAGCAAATTGAGCAAAAGCTCATCCGGACGGTAAAGGCGGTTGGCGGTCTGGCTCTCAAGTTTACTTCGCCGGGGATGGATGGAATGCCGGATCGCCTTGTTATTTTGCCAAGCAACAGGATCGCTTTCGTTGAGGTCAAAGCGCATGGAATGAAAACCCGGCCTTTGCAGATAAAGCGGCATGAACTGCTGCGGCGCCTGGGATGTAGGGTATACATCTTGGACGATGAGACGCAGATACAGCAATTGCTGTCAGAGATTAAGGGAGGTGATGCCACATGAAGTTCATACCGCACGAGTATCAGCAGTACGCGATCGACTATCTTCTGGAAAAGCCTGTCGCGGCGATATTTCTCGATATGGGCTTGGGTTAGCAAAACCGTGATCACCCTGTCAGCCATCTTCGACCTGACCTTGGACAGCTTTCAAATCCGAAAAGTCCTGGTCGTAGCACCACTCCGTGTCGCCAGAGACACCTGGTTCGCTGAGATTGAGAAATGGGATCACCTTCGCGCTCTGACTTATTCCGTCGCCGTTGGGACGGAAGCCGAGCGCAAGGCGGCTCTTAGGCAGAAAGCCCAAATCTACCTCATCAACCGGGACAATGTACCGTGGCTTATTCCTGATAGCGGACTGACTTTTGACTTTGACATGATTGTGGTTGATGAATTGTCATCCTTCAAATCACATCAGGCCAAGCGCTTCAAAAGCCTTATGAAAGTCAGGCCGGGTGTTCGAAGGATTGTGGGGCTGACCGGCACTCCTTCTTCCAACGGCTTAATGGACTTATGGGCGGAGTTTAGGCTACTCGATATGGGGCAGCGGCTGGGGCGTTTTATCGGAAACTACCGAAATAGCTACTTCGTGCCGGACAAGCGCAACCAGCAGATGGTGTTTTCCTATAAGCCCAGACCCGGCGCGGAGGAAGCCATCTACCGCCAAATTTCCGACATCACCATCAGCATGAAGAACACAGATTACCTGAAGCTGCCGGAATTGGTGATGAACGAAGTCACAGTGCGGTTGTCGGATGATGAGTGGCGACACTACCAAACCCTAAAAGACGAGATGGTGCTTTCCCTGAAAGGCAAGGAAATTGACGCCGCCAACGCCGCCGCCCTGTCGGGCAAGCTGCTACAGATGGCCAACGGCGCGGTTTATGATGAGAGTGGCATCGTTGCTCACATTCATGACCGCAAGATGGAGGCATTGGAAGATATACTTGAAGCGGCAAATGGCAAGCCGGTTCTTATCGCCTACTGGTTCAAGCACGATCTTAAGCGGATACTGGAGCACTTTCCGGGTGAGCAGCTGCACAGCGAGGATTCGATTCGCCGCTGGAATGCTGGGAAGATCCCGGTGGCCCTGATTCATCCGGCATCAGCGGGGCATGGTTTAAATCTGCAGGCGGGCGGCTCCGCCCTCGTGTGGTTCAGTTTAACGTGGAGCCTGGAGCTTTATCAGCAGACGAACGCCAGGCTCTGGCGGCAGGGACAAAAAGAAACTGTTGTGGTTCATCACATCATTGCCAAGGATACGATCGATGAGAACGTCATGGCGGCGTTGGTTAAAAAGGAAGTTGGACAGACAGCGCTGTTACAGGCGGTTAAAGCAAGAGTTGGGAGGGGCGAATATGAGTATCGATGATATCGGGGCAAGGAGACTTATTGCCAGCATTCTGAAGAAAGCCTGTGACGATTATGCAAGCGACAAAGGATGCCCAGAGTGGTGTTCGTTTAAAGATACGTGTAAGCTGAAGCAATTTGATGCCGAACACTGCGATGCCAAGCGCTTTATTCACTCCGCCTGGTGCGCGACGCTTTGTGACGGTCTGAATATTGACTATGAGGAATATGTGGCAGTTTGCATCAAAAAGCATCGGCTTAGTAAGAATACATTCAAGTTTGTCGAACAGGAAATCCGCCAGTATAAAAATAACTTGAAGGAATTGAACCGACTCAAAAACGATATTATCCTGGAAGCGCCAGAAAAACAGGAAGGTCGGAGTAATGCGATTGGCAACAGTACTGCCAGCAAAGCCATCAAGATCAGTATGGACCGAAAAATTGTCGAGTTGGAGAGAACACAAAAAGCGATTGAAACAATCTACCAGCGTCTGTGTCATGATAAGCAGGCTGTCATGGAGGAGTATTGGAAGAGCCGGTACACGACTTCCGGACTCGCGGACAAGCTTGGAGTAGATGAGCGTACTATTCGGCGGTGGAAACAGTACATCGTTTACTCTGTGGCGGCAGAACTAAATTATTTGTAAAATGTCCGCCAATGTCCGTTTTGGGGTGTTTTTAGGGTGTAAGATTATATCATGGAAGAATAATCGAGATGAGAAAGTCCTTGGAGCAACAAGCTTTGAGGGCTTTTCTTTATGCAAAGGTGGCTGCTAGTCATGCCCACGAAACCTAAGCGACCGTGCAAGCATCCTGGATGCCCGCGTTTGACAAACGATCGTTATTGCGACCAGCATGCCAAACTCCATATTGGCGATAGAGCGAACGCCTTTGAGCGAGGCTATAGCAGTCGATGGCAGAAAGCTAGAAAACGATTCTTGGTAAAGCATTCTCTTTGTGCAGAGTGCGAGCGGACTGGAAAACTGACGCCGGCAACGGTTGCAGATCATATCAAGCCGCATCGTGGAGATACGGCGTTATTCTGGGACGAGAATAACTGGCAACCGCTTTGTAAGAAGTGCCACGACAGGAAAACCCGGACGAGGGATCAGCATCAGGAATATAACTACTAACAATCATGCTAAGAAACGACTGTGAGCCGAGGGGAGGGGCGGGTCCAATCTCTACGGCCTTTACCCCCCAGACCGCCGCCCCCCTTCGCGTGAAAAATCGCAGAATTAGGCAGGGGGGATACCCGATGAGCGTTGGAACACCTGCAAATTTTGAAAGAAATAGCGAAAACGCCAATGAAAATTAGCAACGGATGCATCGGCAGTTTTGCGCAATTATTACGGTTAAGGCTGTAAAACACTTGCCCAAATGCAAGGTTTTGCGGCCTTTTTCTATGCAAAGATTTTACGAAAAGGATGTGAAGCAATGACGAGTGTCCAGGAAAAACAGATACGGAATTTCCGGATGAAAGGAATCGGCTACAAAGCCATTGCTTCCATTCTTGGACTTTCTCGTGATGTGGTTCGCAACTACTGCAAAAGCCATGGACTTGACGGTTATGCGACAGACGTGGTTGTGAATCTGAAAGAACAGATGCAGCAAGGCGACGTTTGCGGATACTGCGGTACAGTCATTCTGCAGCCGGCGATAGGCCGAAAGCGAAAATTCTGCTCGGAAAAATGCAGGCGGGAATGGTGGGCCGCCCATCCGGAGGAGTCGCGTAAAAAGGAAGCGGCTTTTTATGAAAAAACCTGCGTTTATTGCGGTCAGCATTTTACCGTATACGGCAACAAAAACAGAAGGTACTGCAGCCATGAATGTTATGTGCATGACAGGTTTTGGAGGGCGGAGGAAGGCAGAGAGCCATATGCAAGTCCCGCCCGATATGAGGAGGAAAAGCATGAGTGAAATGAAATGGCAGTCATTGTCGGTAGAGGTTCTTCGTCCGGCGGCATACAACCCGCGCAAAAAGCTGAAGGCGGGGGATAAGGAATACGAGAAAATCAAGAATTCCATTTTGGAATTTGGTTATGTGGAGCCCATCATCGTGAACTACGACATGACGGTTATCGGCGGACACCAACGGCTGACGGTTCTGAAAGACCTGGGGTATGCCGAAGTGCAGTGTGTTGTGGTTGAAATTAAAGATGAGAACAAGGTCAAGGCTCTGAATATTGCTCTCAATAAAATCACGGGAGCATGGAATGAACAGCTTCTTGCCGATTTGATCGTGGATTTGCAAACGGCAAATTTCAATACGGATTTTACGGGTTTTGAAGCGCCGGAAATCGAACAGCTTTTCTCAAAGGTCCACAACAAGGAAATCAAGGAAGACGATTTCGATGTGGACGCAGCCTTAAAGAAGCTGACCATTTCACAAAAAGGCGACATATGGCTGCTTGGCAGGCACCGGCTTATTTGTGGCGACGCTGTTTTACCGGAAACTTATACCGCCCTTATGGAGGGCAGCAAGGTCAATCTGGTGGTGACCGATCCGCCATATAACGTCAACGTGGAGGAAACCGCCGGGAAAATTAAAAATGACAATATGCCGGATGCGGACTTTTACAAGTTCCTGTTCGCGGCGTTCGTCAATATGGAGCAGAACATGGAAAGCGACGCTTCCATCTATGTATTCCACGCTGACACCCAGGGGTTTAACTTCCGCAAAGCCTTTGCCGATGCCGGATTTTATCTTTCCGGGTGCTGCATCTGGAAGAAAAACGCGCTGGTTCTTGGCCGCTCTCCGTACCAATGGCAGCATGAGCCATGTCTGTTCGGATGGAAGAAGGGCGGCAGGCACCAATGGTACTCCGACCGCAAGCAGACCACCGTCTGGGAATATGATCGCCCGAGATCCTCCAAAGAGCATCCGACAATGAAGCCGGTGGCTTTAATGGCTTACCCGATTCAGAATTCCAGCATGAGCAATTGCATTGTGCTTGACCCCTTTCTGGGAAGCGGCTCCACGCTGATTGCCTGCGAGCAGACGGGACGCATTTGCTATGGCATTGAACTGGATGAGAAATTTGCAGACGTCATCGTTAATCGTTTTGTTGAAGCCGTCGGGGATTCATCCGGCGTCTTTTTGCTGCGTGACGGGATTCGAATTCCCTACGATGAAGTCCGGAAAGCGGCGGCCGATACAAGTGAAGAGACAGAAATGTAAGGCATGGAGTGTTCCGTGCCTTTTGCTTTTGAAAGGGGCGGACAATCATGGCTGATGCAAGGCAGCTTACTTTTATCGATTTCTTTTCCGGCATCGGCGGTTTTCGCCGGGGCTTGGAACTGGCCGGCATGAAGTGTGTCGGATTTAGCGAAAACGACAAATTTGCGGTGCGGTCTTACCGCGCTATGTATAATACGGAAGGAGAATGGTATGGAGGTGACATCACGAAACTCCGAGCAGATGATATTCCTCAAGCAGATATATGGACTGCGGGAAGTCCTTGTCAAAACCTCTCTGTTGCAGGAGGAAGAAGCGGGCTTCACGGTGACCGAAGCGGACTGTTTTTTGACTTCGTTGACCTCCTCAAAAGCAAAGCGGAAGAAGATAAACCCGAATGGGTTATCCTCGAAAATGTTAAAGGCCTTTTATCTAGCAATGCCGGATGGGATTTCCTCGAATATCTCTGTGAGCTGGCCAAAGCTGGGTACGATGTCCAGTGGCAGATTTTCAATTCCAAAGATTACGGAGTCCCCCAAAACCGGGAGCGGGTGTATACTGTCGGACATCTTGGAAGCCGCGGTCGACGAGAAATACTACCTTTCGGACGAGAGAGCGGCAGCGGTCTTAGGCAAATTATCGGCGGGATGCAAGGCTACCGGGTGTATGACCCAGCTGGAATAAGCGTGGCTTTGGCCAGCCAGGCGGGCGGTGCCGGGGCAAAAACCGGCCTGTATTTTGTAAACCGGCCGACGATTGGCCGGTATAAAGCAAGCGATTGCTGCCAAACGCTGAAGGCGAGGGACTATAAAGCGCCGGTCATGGCTATTCAGAAGACCCATGGCGCTACCACCACCATCAAGCAGGAGGAAACCGGGAGCCTGCAAGCCGCGCGGCTTGATAAAATTCCCTGCGTGATGCCGGTTCTGACGCCGGACCGGAAAGAAAAAAGGCAGAACGGCAGGCGGCTTAAAGACCCGGATGAGCCGATGTTCACTCTCACGGGGCAGGACAGACACGGCGTAGCCGCCCTGGAACACGCCCGTTTTCGGATACGGCGGCTAACTCCCAAGGAGTGCTGGCGCTTGCAGGGGTTTTCCGATGAACTGTTTGAGAAAGCCAAGGCGGTAAACTCCGATTCGCAGCTTTACAAGCAGGCCGGCAATGCGGTCACTGTAAATGTGGCGTTTGAAGTTGCCTGCGCATTGCTAATTTCAACTTTGACGGAAGCTATGGAGGTGTGATTCTGTGGAACCGACCCGGAGAACTGATTTTGTCCTATTTATTCAAGATAAGTTCGAGGAAATTCAAAAGCTGTTTGCCAGAAAAAATGAAGGCTATGGCGCGAGCGGCGATCTTTTCTGGAATTTTCGCCAGACTGCCGAGCGGCTATACCCAGCAATGTATGCTCAGGACCCTTTCGCCGCCATGTTCCTGGTGGCCGAAACGCTAGTGGACAAGCACAACGTAGCGCTGGCCAAAGGCATTACGGTCAGCGAATGCGAAGAACGTCTGCTGGATCGGATTGTATATTCTCTGCTGCAGCTGAAAATGGTCTATGACCGCTCCGAGAGCCAGGAATCGTAAATGTGCGGGTATATTTGCCAAAAAGCTTGCTATTATCTGTGTTTAGAGTGATATATGGTGTAACGAAAAACACAGGAGGTGCTTAGCATGAAAGCGCATTTTGGCAGGAAAATACCCAACCTTGAAGCCCTAAAAGCCGCCACCCGGCAGGCCAAACAAGAAAAACATTCCGGTTCGGCCTACACGGTAGTCAGGGAGATTGAATTCAGCGACGAGGAATTCAAGAATTTTGCCGAGGACTTGCTGGAGGATCAGCCTTGGATCGGCGGAACAGACGGCGGGATGAACCAAGCCGGGGAAATCCGGTGCATTCGGGTGAGAAACGCCCAGACGGGCGAGCGGATTTTGGTGAACAGCGAAGGCTACGATTACCCAAGATACACAGCCATCGAGGAATAAAAAACAGAACCATTAGGAGCGGGCCGAAAGGCCTGTTTCTTTGTTGTTCCGATTTAGGAAAAAGCTGATTATATTTGCACATTCCGCTTGCTAATTCCTGTGTTTAGAGTGATATATAGACTACCAAAACACAGGGAGGGAAAACCATGAGAATTCAAAAAGGCGACCGGTTTAAAGCCACCTACTCAAAGCAAGGTTATGTAATTGTTGGAAAATGGGGCGGCAACCTGGTGCTTGCCCCGACTGCAAAGGACAATGACGAATGCCTGATCTACTCGGTTGGCGAAATTGAAGAATTGGTGAACACCTTAAAATGGATTCGGGAAGCGGGGTGTGAACAATGACTCGCAAAGAACTGGTGCAGGCGCTGGAAACAAAATGGGGAGTCAAAGCAAACTATCTTGGCGTGCCAAGCTGCGCGTATGAAATCCATTGCGAAGCGGGAAGCTTCCTAATCGACCGCCATGGCGTGGTCAAAGATATGGAGGGGCGCGAGTTTTCCGCCGAGAAGCTATTGAGCCAGCCAAAAGCAAAACCAACTGAAGAGCCAGCGCCAATCGAACCGAGTGAACTGCAGATTGGGGAATATGTGGTTGAATTGCCGCTGGAAGGCCATACGGCGGTGAGCCTGCTGAACTTGGTCAACATGCTCGCCAGCAAGCAGCACTTGCTTGTCAGCGCCTTTGGCCTGACGGAGCCACTGATCGACACAAATTTAGCTGAGGACTTGCATCACAAGCCGATGGAGGACATGGATTCCTTTAAAACGGCCTGGACTGATGTAGAGACACAGCGTTCCCTTGGCCTGGAAATGAATTTTGAAAAGCATACTCTGGCTATCAAGCTGTTAAAAGATAATCCGACACCGGACGAAATGGCGGCTTTTCTTGACCTGGCGGCTTGCATGAATGAGAATGCCAGAAAGCTTAAGTATTCTTCCTTCAAACCCGCCCAAGAGGACAACCCCAAATACGCCATGCGAACCTGGCTGCTTCGGCTGGGTATGAGCGGCGACGCTTTCAAAAAGACCAGAAAAGTCCTGCTGGCCCGTCTTTCCGGCAGCGCCGCCTTTCGCACACCGGCAGAGGAGGAAAAGCATAAGACCCGCTTGCTGGCCAGAAAACAAAACCCGTGCGAGGAGGATGGCGATGTTTATTAAAAGAGAAATAGTCGAGCGGCTGCGCAAGCAGTATCCCATTGGCACAAGGGTTGAGCTTGTGCGTATGAATGACGAGCAGGCGCCGCCCATTGGCACTCACGGAACGGTAAACGGCGTGGATGACCTTGGCAGCATTATGGTTTCCTGGGACAACGGCGGAAGCCTGAGCGTGGTTTACGGCGAGGATTTGTGCAGAAAGATAGACTGAAATAGCATATTAGGACGCGGCCCTTGCGGGGGCTGTTTCTTATACAACCATACACAAGGCTTCTTCGGAGGCCTTTTTTTCGTGCCATGAAAGCTGATGAGAGGAGGTGAGGGGCTTATGGCGCAGAGAGGAAGAAAACCAAAACCGACCGTTTTAAAGGAACTTGAAGGCAATCCGGGCAGACGGCCGCTGAACAAAAATGAACCCAAGCCTAATAAAAAAGCCCCGTGCTGCCCTTCTTGGCTTGAAGAGGAAGCAAAAAAAGAATGGAAACGCATGGGCAAGATTTTAGAGCAGATGGGGCTGCTGACGGAAATGGATATGGCGGCCTTCGCGGGATATTGCCAGGCGTATGCCCGCTGGAAGGAAGCCGAAGAATTCATCACCCAACATGGTACGATGATCCGAACCCCCAACGGCTATTTGCAACAAGTGCCACAGGTGTCCATCGCCCAGACAAACCTAAAAATCATGCTGAAATTCTGCGAACAGTTCGGCCTGACACCTTCGGCTCGGAGCAGAATTGCGGCGGGCGAAGGCTCTGTTGACCCTGCCGACGAAATGGAGCAACTGTTGGGAGGCGGTGAATGATGCCGTACCACTACACGCCTTCGCCCTTTATGCTTGCAACTTCCCATTATGAGAAGGCAAAGGCTGACCGGGCGGTAGCCTTCATTGAAAATCTCTGCCATACCAAAGGCAAGTGGGCGGGAAAAAAGTTTCTGCTATTGCCTTGGCAGGAGCAGATCGTCCGGGATCTTTTCGGCATTGTCGGCGAGAACGGCAAACGGCAGTTTCTTACTGCCTATATAGAAATACCGAAAAAACAGGGCAAGTCGGAACTCGCAGCCGCCATTGCCCTTTATCTTTTGTATGCCGACAACGAACCTAGCGCCGAAGTGTACGGAGCCGCTTGCGACAGGTCGCAGGCTTCCATTGTGTTCGACGTGGCCAAGCAGATGGTCCAGATGTCGTCGGCTTTGTTAAAACGGTCGAAGATTACAGCCGCCACTAAGCGTATTGTGAACTACTCCAATGCCGGGTTTTACCAAGTGCTTTCGGCGGAAACCGGGACCAAGCATGGTCTGAACGTGTCCGGTCTTGTTTTTGACGAAATTCACGCTCAGCCGGATCGCAGGCTGTATGACGTTCTGACCAAAGGCTCCGGCGATGCCCGCGAGCAGCCGCTGTTCTTTATCATCACCACCGCAGGCAATGACAAGAACAGCATCTGCTATGAATTGCACGCCAAAGCGCTGGACATCAAGGCAGGTCGCAGAAAAGACAACACTTTTTACCCTGTTGTATATGGACTGACTGAGCAGGACGATTGGAATGATGAAGACAACTGGTACAAGGCAAATCCGTCTCTCGGCCACACCATCACTATAGAGCGTGTCCGCGAAGCCTATAAAAACGCGCTGGAAAACCCCCCGGAAGAAAATGTGTTTAAACAGCTCCGATTAAATATCTGGACTTCGGCGACCGTGTGCTGGATTCCGGAGCATATCTACAGCCGGGGCGATCTTCCCCTCGACATGGATTCGCTCCATGGCAGAGAGTGCTACGGCGGGCTTGACCTTTCAAGCACCTCGGATATCACCGCGTTTGTCCTGGTGTTCCCGCCGCGCGCGGAGGGAGAGAAGTATGTCGTGCTTCCGTTTTTCTGGCTGCCGAAGGATACTTTGGATCTGCGGTGCCGCCGCGACCATGTGCTTTACGATGTGTGGGAATTGCAAGGCTATATTCAGACCACTGAAGGCAACGTCATTCACTACGGCTTTATTGAAAAGTTCATAGAGGAACTGGGCGAGAAATACCACATCAAAGAAATTGCCTATGACCGCTGGAACGCAACGCAGATGGTGCAAAACCTGGAGGATATG
Organism: Selenomonadales bacterium 4137-cl; assembly: GCA_032334055.1. Classification (NCBI taxonomy): domain Bacteria; kingdom Bacillati; phylum Bacillota; class Negativicutes; family Acetonemataceae; genus Anaeroselena; species Anaeroselena agilis. Next base: position 647,364 of record JAUOZS010000001.1, read on the forward strand.
GGATTTACGGTTGTTCCCTTCGGACAGGGGTACAAGGATATGTCTCCGCCGTCCAAGGAACTCTATAAGCTGCTAATGGAGGGCAGCATCAATCACGGCGGAAACCCTGTTCTCAAGTGGATGGCGCAGAACGTGGTCATGCGCCAGGACCCTGCCGGAAATATCAAGCCGGACAAGGAAAAGTCTGTAGAAAAGATCGACGGAATTGTCGCCGCCATTATGGCGCTTGATCGCTCGATACGAAATAAAGGCGAGACAAGCGTTTACGACGGGAGAGGGATTTTATTTGTGTAGTTTTCAAATGAATGGAATCGTTGATTGCGGGGTATAATTGTGGTACAATTAAGCCATAAAAGGAGGTTGGTAATTATGCCGCAAATCATTCCGATCCGGGATTTGAAAAATACCAGTGAGATTTCTCAACGGTGCCATGCATCCAATGAGCCTATTTTTGTTACGAAGAACGGTTATGGAGATATGGTAATCATGAGCATGAAAATGTACGAAGAGAAGATGTCTATGCTCGATGTCTATAGTAAGCTTGCTGAAGCTGAAAAACAGCTGGCGGAAGGAAAAGTGCTTGACGGCGACGCTTCGTTAAAAAGCCTAAGAGAAAAATATAATGTATAAGCTGGTCATCACGGAACTTGCGCATCAGGACTTGGACAGTATCGTTTCGTACATCGCCGTACAACTGTCCAATCCCAAAGCAGCCGGAGATTTTATTGACGAAGTGACCGTTTGTTATGGCTTTCTAAAAAGCAACCCGATGATGTACGAACGATGCCAAGATAGGCGGTTGGGAGAAGAAGGATACCGGAAAGCGGTAATCAAGAATTACGTGCTTGTGTACAAAATCAATGAAGCGTCTAAAATTGTCAGCATTATGCGCTTTTTCTATGGCGCGCAGGATTATACAAAGTTAATATGATTTGCTATACGCTTTAAGGCATCTGTTACGGACAGGTGCTTTTTTCATGCCCGTTTTCAGGAGGTGACTCATGAAAATCCCTTTTATATCAAGATTTTTTCAAACAAGAGCCAGTCCGAAAAACAGCTTCTGGGGAAGCGCCTACAGCTTTTTCTTCGGCGCAAGCTCCAGCGGCAAGACGGTAAATGAGCGGACCGCGCTGCAAACCACAGCAGTCTATGCCTGCGTTAGAATTCTGGCGGAAACCATCGCATCTTTGCCTTTTCACACCTACAGATATACGTTAAACGGCAAAGAAAAAGCCATAGAGCATTCAATATACTACCTGCTCCACAGCGAGCCAAACCCGGAGATGACCTCATTCGTGTTTCGCGAAACACTGATGGGTCATCTTTTATTATGGGGCAACGCTTATGCCCAAATTATCCGCGATGGCAGGGGCAGAGTACTTGGCTTGTATCCTCTGCTCCCGAACAAAATGCTGGTCAACCGGACCGATCAGGGAATCCTGTACTACCAGTACGAAAAAGACGGTCAGACATATTTTCTTAGAAATTATGAAGTCCTGCACATTCCAGGTCTGGGTTTTGACGGCCTGATCGGCTATTCGCCGATTGCAATGGCCAAAAACGCCATCGGTATGGCCATTGCCACCGAAGAGTACGGCGCTAAGTTTTTTGCCAACGGGGCAAGTCCCGGCGGAGTCCTGGAGCATCCTGGCGTGGTCAAAGACCCGGCACGCATCCGGGAAAGCTGGAACGCCGTTTACCAGGGCAGCGACAACGCTCATCGGGTAGCCGTGCTGGAGGAAGGCATGAAGTTTCAAAGCATAGGCATACCTCCGGAGCAGGCGCAGTTTTTGGAGACGCGCAAATTTCAAATCAACGAGATAGCCCGCATTTTTCGTATACCACCCCACATGATAGGAGATTTAGAGAAATCCAGCTTCTCCAATATCGAGCAGCAGTCGTTGGAGTTTGTCATGTACACCCTGGACCCGTGGGTGGTGCGCTGGGAGCAAGCCATCCAGCGGGCTTTGTTCAGCGAAAGCGAGAAACGGCAATACTTCGCAAAGTTCAATGTGGATGGGCTGCTCCGGGGCGACTATCAGAGCCGGATGAACGGCTACGCTGTTGGCAGGCAAAATGGCTGGTTGTCTTCTAACGATATCCGTGAACTGGAAAATCTAAACCGGATACCGGAAGAGCTTGGCGGCGACTTGTATCTTATCAACGGCAACATGGCCAAGCTGGCTGACGCAGGGGTCTTCGCCAAAAATAACGCAAAGGGAATGGAGGGAAGCAAATGAGAAAGTTTTGGAACTGGGTAAAAAACGAGGATGGACGAACCTTGTATTTTGACGGCTATATTGCCCAGGACAGCTGGTTTGACGATGACATCACTCCGAAAAAATTCAAGGCTGAGCTTACAGCTTCCACTGGCGACATCTCGGTTTGGCTCAATTCTCCGGGCGGCGATGTCTTTGCGGCCAGCCAGATCTACACCATGCTCAAGGAGTATGATGGCAAGGTTACGGTCAAGATTGACGGAATCGCAGCCAGCGCCGCATCAGTGATTGCCATGGCCGGCGATGAAATTGTGATGTCGCCGGTGGCCATGATGATGATCCACAATCCGGCAACTGTAATCTTCGGTGAAGCATCGGATCTGCAAAGCGGCATCAAGATGCTGAGCGAGGTTAAGGAAAGCATCATCAACGCCTATGAACAGCGGACGGGCCAGCCCCGCAGCAAAATATCAAGCATGATGGACGCGGAAACCTGGTTCAGCGCGCAAAAGGCGGTGGAACTAGGCTTTGCCGATAAAATCCTCTACGCGCCTGAAACACAGGAGGCGGCAGAGGGTTTTATTTTTGATCGCTTAACCGTCACCAACGCTTTTTTGCGAAAGTTTCCCAGGGAAAAAGAGAAGCCGACGGATGTCTTGGCGGGGACACCTCATAAAGAACTGCTGACAAGACTTGAACTCTTGAAATAACAAAACGGGAGGAACTGGATATGAATAAAATACTGGAACTGCGCGAGAAGCGCGCCAAGCTTTGGGACAGCACCAAAGCTTTTTTAGATTCCCGGCGGAATGAAAACGGCCTGCTGTCGGCCGAAGATACGGCCACCTATGAAAAAATGGAAACTGATGTGGTGAACTTGGGCAAAGAAATCGACCGGCTGGAACGCCAAGCGGTTCTGGATCTCGAACTGTCTAAGCCGACCACAACCGCCATTACCAATAGGCCCAGCCAGCACCAGGAGGCTGAAAAAACAGGCCGGGCTTCGAGCGATTACAAAGCGGCCTTCTGGAAGGCGATGAAGAACAAAAACAGCTTTGATGTGCAAAATGCCCTGCAGGTTGGTACTGACAGCGAAGGCGGCTACCTGGTGCCCGATGAATTTGAGCGAACCCTCATTCAAGCTTTGCAGGAAGAAAATCTTTTTCGTCAGCTAGCCACGGTAATTAGCACCTCCTTCGGAGATAAAAAAATACCGGTGGTTGCATCCAAAGGCACTGCCTCGTGGGTTGAGGAAGAAGGGGTTATTCCTGAAGCTGACGATGCTTTCGGCCAGGTTTCTCTCGGCGCCCATAAACTGGCTACCATGATTAAGATTTCGGAAGAACTGCTAAACGACAGCGTGTTCAACCTGGACCAGTATATCGCCAAGGAATTTGCCCGGCGTATTGGGGACAAGGAAGAAGAAGCCTTCTTTATTGGCGATGGCAGCGGCAAACCAACCGGCATTTTCAATGCCACCGGCGGCGCCGGGGTAGGGGTTACGGCCGCCAGCGCGACGGCTATTACCTTCGATGAAATCATGGACTTACTCTACTCCTTAAAGTCGCCGTATCGGAAAAATGCCGTTTTTGTAACCAATGATGCCACAGTCAAGGCTATTCGAAAGCTAAAGGATGGTAACGGCCAGTATTTGTGGCAACCGTCCGTTACGGCAGGAGAACCAGACACACTTTTAAACAAGCCGGTAAAAACTTCCGCCTATGTACCATCTCTTGTCGCAGCCGCAAAAGTAATTGCTTTTGGCGACTTTAGCTACTACTGGGTAGCGGATCGTCAAGGGCGGGCGTTCCAGCGGCTTAATGAACTATTTGCCGCTACAGGGCAAGTCGGTTTTAAAGCCACCCAGCGTGTTGACGGCAAGCTGATTCTCGCAGAAGCCATTAAAGTGCTGCAAATGAAGGCGTAACGAGGTGACGTGATATGACAGTTAAAAACTATGCAGAGCAAGGCGGCGACAAATGGGTGGTGAACGGTACCCTCGAAATTACCACAGAGGGTGAAGTGCTCCTAGATGGGGTTCCACTAACGAGGGCCGTGAATCAAGCGGAAAGCTCGGCAACAACCATTGCCGAGCTGAAAGCGGACTTCAACGCGCTGCTAGCCAAGCTGAGAGCCGCCGGCCTAATGGATCAAAGCCATGGCTGAGCCGATAACACTGACGGAAGTAAAAGAATACCTGAGAATTGACAGCGAGGAGGAAGATACCCTTCTCGCTGGTCTCATATTGGCGGCGAAAGAGCACTGCGAGGCTTATCTGCAGGCTGCTTTGCCGAGCGAGGTACCCACCCCAGTCAAACAGGCCTTGCTCATTTTGACAGGGCATTTTTATGAACAGCGCGCGGGCGAGGATATTCCCAAGGTGGTGTATGTGTTGCTGTCGCCGTATCGCGCGCACCTTTGGTAGGTGATGGAATGAACCCAGGAGAACTGAACTGCCGCATTACGCTTCAGCGCGAAACCAAAGCGCCTGACGGGCAGGGCGGATACGCGACTGTTTATGTACTCCGCGCCAAGCTTTGGGCGAAAGTAGTGGCCGTAACCGCTAAAACAACAGATCAGTATGAACAAATGACGCCGGAGCTATTGCACCGCATCACCATCCGCTATCGCCGCGATGTGGCGGTTACGGACCGGATTCAATACGGCAGCAGGGTGTTTGAGCAAATTGGACCGCCCGTTGATGTGGAAGAAAAGCATGCCTATTTAAGGTTGGAATGCCGGGAGGTGGTGGCCGATGCGGCCGACGATTAGAGTGACAGGGATTGATCGATGCGTTTCCTTCGGCGATCTCATTTCCACCAATGTCAGTCAGGTCATTGAAAAGGAAACAGAGCTAGGTGCCAAAGCAGTGCGAAAGCGGGAACGGGAGATGGCTCCGGTCAAAAGCGGCCTGTTGCGCAAAAGTATCGTGAACCGCAAGGGAAAATACGGCGTCTCCCGCATGGTCAGGGCCAAAGCGCCGCATGCGCCGCTGCAGGAATACGGCACGAAACGGGGCGTGAAGGGCAAACATTTTGCCGAGCGGGCGCGCCGTGAGCTGCTGCCGGGCATTCAGGAGAAGCTCCGGACAGCGGTGCGAAATGAGGTGCGACGATGAAGCGTTCACCGGTGTCGCCGCTTAACAAGGCGCTGTATGAGCGGCTCAAAAACAAAGTGACTGCTCCGGTGTATGATTATGTCCCTAATGGCAAAAAAGCGCCCTATGTAGTGCTGACCGACACGACGGCGCAAAGCTGGAGCACTAAAACAGTCTCTGGCGCCGAGGTTATGGCCACCCTCAAGGTCTACAGCGAGTACCAGGGAGATAAGGAAGTGGCGGAGCTTTGCGACGGAGCCATTTCGGCGGTACAAAGTGAGCCATTTGTCTTTACTGAGGACTGGCAGGTGGTGCTTTCAAGCGTGGAGAGCCATTCGGTGGAACGCCTGGAAACGCACCGTGAAGCGATGGTAACCTTCAAGTTTACGATTATTGATTGCAAGGAGTGATGAAAAATGGCTTTAATTCCAAGCGATGGCGTGGATTTTCTGTTGAAAGTAAATACAGGAACAGCCGAAATACCGGTCTGGACAGTAATTGGCGGCCAGCGCGGAGCAACCTTGAGTTTGACCGCGGAGCAGATCGACGCCTCCAATAAACAGTCAGGAGCCTGGAAAACCAGCGTGCCCGGCATGATGTCCTGGAGCATTGACGCTGACGCGGTTATGCTTACCGACGCCTCGGGACTGAGCATCGATGCCGGCCGGGCCAAGCTGCTCACGGTGTTTGCCAACCGCGAACTGGTGCATGTGCGGTATGTCCGTAAGGACGGCTCGAAATTCCAAGGCTACGCGGCCATAACCGATTTAAGCGAAGAGTCCCCGCACGACGGTGTGGCGACGTATAAAATCACCTTGGCCGGAGCGGGCGCGCCGGAAGAGGTAAACGGCACCAAACAGGTGGAAACGGCTGAGGTTGCCGGCACGATTACGACGGCCGGCAATGCCACCTTCACGGTGACTGCCGCTGGAATGACCGGCTCGCCCAAAGCGATCAGCGTAGCAGTAGCGCTTAATGATTCGGCGGCTGTGGTCGCGCAAAAAGCCCGTGAAGCACTGGCGGCGGACAGCGCAGTAACTGCGAAATTCAGTGTGGGCGGCTACGGAACAAAGGTGGAACTGACGGCTCTGACCGCGGCGGCTAATGACAGCACTCTCAATATCGCTATTGCCAACGGGACGTGCGCCGGCTTGACGGCGGCTCCGGTTTCGACTAATACGACTCCAGGCGTCGCGCCTGCAGCATAAAAACGGAGGAATGATCGATGACAGGACCCGTATTTATTACGCTTGGCGGCAAGGAGCGCCGCCTTCGCTATGATATAAACGCCGCCGCCGAGATGGAAGAGATGATGGGAGGAAAATCCCTGCTCTATGTGATGAGCAACCCCATGGCTGCTGGATTTTCGGCGATCCGCATTTTATTGTGGGGCGGTCTCAAGCATGCGGATAAAGGGATCACTCTGCAGCGGGTGGGGCTGATGATGCAGGAATACATGGAAGCCGGCGGCAGCTTTGGGGAACTGGCCGGCAAGATCGGAGAAGCCATAAAAGCCTCAAAAATCATGGGCGAGAGCCTGGCCAGTGACGAAGCTAAAGAGGAGACGGATGAGGGAAACGAGTGACCACCGTAGCCCAGTGGATAGAAAGAGCCGCGCCGGTGGCTTACGGTCCTTTGGGATTAAAGCCGTGGGAATTTGGCCGCTTGACCTTCGGCGAGTTTTACGAGCTGGCGGAAGGCTATCATTGGCGAACCAAGCAGGAACAGATAATGGCAGCGGGTTTTGTGGCTTCCATCATTAATACCTGTACATCGCGCGACCTGAAGAAGACGGTTACGGTGGACATGCTTATTGGTCAGGAACCGAAAGAAAAGCAAGTAAAAACGAGAGATCAAGCTAGGAGAGTGTTTCGAAACCCCTGTATACTGTGGCCATTGAGTACCCATCATGGTTAAAAAGGCGGCCCGTCACCTCAATTTAGGGATATGCCGGAAAGAATAACGTTTGATTCTATCCCCTATGGCCCTTACTGACCCACCAGGACCGCTGGGAGCCCGACCGATGGGCAGACTTGGTCCCGGGTAAGTGTATAGAGCCGTTTGATATTCACCACTGCTGCGGTAAACGCGACCTGAAGGAGCGTTTTGGTTCTGCCTATATATCTGGCTTGACGCATTCCTTTGCGAATCAGGTGCGCCACTTTTCGCTCCACCTTGGCCCGCTTCACGTACAGCGTTCGGAATTCTTCTGTGGCCATCTCGGCCAGAATCTCCCGCCGCCGCTCTTCCTGCGAATGCAGCTCAATCGTCTTTCCCTTGCCGTGACGGGTGCACTGGTCCCGGAACTTACAACGGTTGCAGGTCGCTTTGGGGAAAACAAACACATCAATGCCGCCCTTGCGATGCCGGACCGTGGCCGTGATTTCTCCCGCCGGACACCAGCAGATTCCTTGCCCAAAATCGATGGTAAAGTCCTGTTTGCCAAACCGTTTCTTCGGGGCGTGAGCCCCTGGCAGCGGCGCCACCGGCGTTACTTGATGTTTAGCCATCTGATCGCGGGCTTCGAGTGTGCCGTACGCGGTATCCCCGAGCAGCTTGCCAGGCTTGACGAGGGTTCCCGCCAACAAGGGATCGACCGACTCGCCATCCGGCCGGTTTCCGGCAGTGATATCGATGCCGGTAATAAGTTCACTGGCTTCGTCCATGAGAATCTGGCTCTTATGGCCGTTGAACCTGCCGCTTGAGGTTTTGTGTCCGTGCCTCATGTCCGGGTCCGTTACCGAAAGAATGCGGTCAGGAGCCACGCCCTGTTTGAGATGGATACCGGTGTCATCGGTGACAATATCCTGCTCGGTGACATTACCCAGGAGTTCCATGGCCGTCTTTTCGTCCGCCGTCAATTCGGCCCCCTTGAGCGCATCCAAGATGGCGCGACCGTCGCCGACCAACTGGCGGAGGAGCTGGGTTCTGGCTTCAGCATCATCCCACCGGATCTTCTCCTTGCCGTTTTGGCTGTAATCCAAGGACAAAGAAAGGGCGTTCAACCGGTCCCGTGCCGTACCGCCGGCATGACTGCTTACGGCGAACATCTTCTGGATGGCCTTTTTAATTAAGGTGTAGGTGTCCTGGAGAGCGCCCGCTCCCAGCACCTGGGTGGAGTCAAGAATCTGCAGTCCCCGGTCCTTCAAGATCCCCGTTTCTTTGGCGAGGCGGACAAATCGTTCAAAAACCAGCTTCTGTTGCTTATTGAGCAGCAGCCGGGTACGAAACCGGCACAGGGCCGTATGGTCGAAGCCCGTTTCGTTCAGGCCCAGACCCAGCGCTTTTTTCCAGCGCAGGTCATAGCGGGCGCGCTGTTCCGCTTCCCGATCCGAAACGTTGTCATGATACATCAACAACAGCACTTTCGACAGCAGAGCCGGAGAAACCGAAGGCCGGCCAACGGCACTGTACAGGTCGGCAAAGTCTTCTTCCCGGATGAGGCGCTCGCCCCACCGGGCAAACAGTCCGTAAATGCTATCGGGATCGACCAGCGGACCATCCAGCCACGCTTCTAAATCCAATAAGCTGGTCTGTTTATCTTGGCTTCCTAACACGGCGTTCACCTCTACAGGTAAATTCGCCGTCAGGCCTTGATTTCCCTGGTTTCAAGGGAATCTCCGGTTTGATTTCAATGGGTTTTGCAACACACTCCTAGAGCAGAAATAAAAGATTTACTGTCGAAAGTGGGGTGAGACTATGGCCGGGAATGCAGCAATGACGATTTTTATCGGCGGAGATAACAGCGACTTCCTGAAAAAATGGGAGAGTACCAAGCGAGCTTTGCGCAAAGGACTTGGATCGGAAGCGATGGCGGCGTCAGAGGAAATTGCAACCGGCCTAGCCGCCGCTGCCGCAGCGCTCGCCGCTTTTGGCATTGCCAGCGTCAAGTTTTCCGGCGACATGGATGCCAGTCGCAAAGCCTTGACCACGTTGTTGGGAGATGCTAAGGCAGCGGAAAAAATGTTTTCGGATTTGGCAACCTTTGCTGCAGACACCCCGTTTGAACTACCGGGACTTCTCACTGCAACGAAAAAGCTCCTGGCTTTCGGTTTCGCAGGCCAGGACATCATTCCCATGCTGGCGGCAATCGGCGATGCGGCGGCTATGCTTGGCATCGGTCAGGAAGGCATTGACCGTCTGACCAACGCCATCGGGCAGATGCAGGCCAAAGGAAAAGTATCTGCTGAAGAAATGATGCAGCTGGCGGAAGCGGGGGTGCCGGCGTGGAAATTCCTGGCCGATGCCATAGGAAAGGATATTCCTACTGCCATGAAAATGGCCGAGCAAGGGACGATCGACAGCACGACCGCCATCAACGCTCTGCTGATGGGCATGCAGGCAAAGTTTGCCGGCGGTATGGAAGCGATGAGCAAAACTATCCCCGGACTTGCTTCGACCATCAAAGACAATGTCAAAATGGTGATGGTAGAGATCGGCGACAGCATATCTAAAAGCCTGAACATCCCAGAAAAAATGCAAGCGGTTGCTGATTGGCTGTCTCAGTTTGCCGCGGCGGTAAAAACACTTGGCCTTAAGGAAGCCCTGCAGGGTATGATACCGCCGGAAGCAATCGCGGCGGTTTTTGTTTTATCCGGGGCGCTTTTGGGCGCGGCCATTCCGGCGATGGTGGCCTTTGGCATTTCCGTATGGACGGCGCTGGCCCCTCTCTTGACATTCATCGCTATCGGGGCGGCAGTGGGGCTGTTGGCGTATGAGATATGGGTAAACTGGGAGCCGCTGTCCGAGATGTTCGGCACTCTTTGGAACACCATTACTGAAATATTTACGGATGCCTGGAACAAGATAAGCACCGGCATCACACAAGCGGCCAATACCATTGCGGAAACCTGGAACGCGGTGCTGAATTTTACCACTGATATCTGGAACAGTATAGTGGAAGCAATAGACAAAGCCTGGAACTGGATTACTGGCGCTGTCAGCGATTCTGTTGGCGCAATTGCCGATTTTGTCGGCAAGGGCTGGACTGCGGTGGGGGAAGTTACCGCCGGAATCTGGAACAGCATTGTGGACTATATCGACAGCGCCTGGGCAGGCATTAAAGAAGTCGTGGCCCAGGGGATTAACTGGATTGCGGATAAATTAAGCCCATTAAAAAACTTTTTCGCCCAGTTCATTCCAGACTCTGTAGGCGTTTGGTTTGACAAAATATCAGACAGCATAGGCAAAATCGGCGCGGCGGCAGGAAAGCTGAGTTTTGGCTTTACCCGCAAGGATATTTCTGCCCTGCTTCCTGAGATGACAAAGCCTAATACTAAATTCACAGGCCTGACTAACGCTGCTCCAGGAACCGCTTCTCCAACCACGGGCGGCGGAGCCGATAAGGAGTACGAAAAGCTGCAGAAAAAAGCGGAGCAGGCGAGCAAGGCGATTGAAAAGGAATGGCTACAGCTTACCGCAACCCAAATGGATGCTCTTGAGGCCTGGTTTGCCGATGAAATGGACACCTTGAACGAATCCAAGGAAGCCAATGAAAACTATGAGCGGGATGTTCTGCGGCTTAAAGAGATTTATGCCGACAAAAAGAAGAAAATTTTGCAGGACGAGCAAAAGGAAAACAACCGGATTGCCGACCAGGCGGCGGATTTAGCCAAAAGTCTGCGCGATAAACTTGGCGGTCTTGGCTTATCGGGTGTCGACAAACAGAAGTTTGATATAGAAACCGACGCGACGCGGCAAATTGATGACGTTCAGAAAAAATACAGGGAGCTTGCCCTGGAGTATTCCGCTGGCACAGCCGCCCAGCAGGAGCAGTTTCGCAAAGCCTGGGAAGCCAACGGAATACAGTTCACTATTACGGAAACAGGAATGGTGGATTTCAGCCGCCAGGCAGCTGCTGAACAGGTCGCCATTGAGGCGGAGAAAAACCAGAAAATCAAAGACCTGCACTATGAACGCGTCAAATTCCAGGAGGGATTGGACCGGGCGCGCGAAGACGGCGATCTGGCCCGTTTTCAGGAACTCTTGGGTAAAGAAGAAGCCCTGCAGGAGCGGGACTTGTCCGGGCGGCAGCAGATGATCGATTCCTATTATAAAATCTGGCAGGAAGCGCACCGGACCTCCATGTCGTATATGGCGGAGCTTACTGACGGCTTGTACAGTGGCTTTTCGACTTTCTTTTCCGATGTCCTCTCCGGCACAAAGTCAATCGGCGACGCTTTTCAAGATTTGGGCAAAAGCGTGCTGAAAATGATCAACGACATGATTGCCAAGTGGCTTGCCTCCAGAATTATGATGGGGCTGCTTGGTAGTGACTTTGGGAGTAGCTTTCCCACCTTTGCGGCTGGCGGCAATTACCCCGGAGGCTATGCGCTTGTGGGTGAAAAAGGGCCGGAGCTTATCAACTTCAACCGCGGCGGCTATGTCTACAACGCGCAGGACACCAAGCGGCTTTTGCAAAGCGGCGATACCTATCATCAAATCAGCGTGCCGGTGAGTGTTGCCGGTGAAGAAAATCCGAAGCTTGCCGGACGGCTTCGCTCTGAAATCACCGAACTGGTGCAGCGCATCATCTATGAGGAGGCGAGGGCATGATTATCGGTGGCATCACCTTGCCGGAGCAGTATACGCCGCTAGACTGCACTAAACCGAGAGCGACGAGAACGACCGCCGTGGTTAGCACCTACGGCGGCGTTGCTGTTTTTGACTGGGGCAGCATCCTTGCCGGCAAAGAAATCAAGCTGACCTGGAAGTCTATGACGGTAGCCCTGTTTGAAACGCTGGACGCTTTGTACCAGGCGGGGAATGCGATAGTGTGGGACAGCAGCATAGGCGGCAGAGTCTACCATGTGAAAATCACCGTCTTCGACGGTTCGCTGCTCTTTGACAAGAACAACGAATACATGCTGAATGTCGCCATGACCCTGATTATCTTAGACGAGGTGGTGACGTAATGGCCAATGTGTTAAGCGCTGCGCTGCTCGCCGCCCAGGATAACGCAAACCGTTATCCCCTTGTGGAGATCAAAGCGGGGCAGTTTGCCGAAGATCTGCCGCTGGCCGGCCAGCGTCTGAACACAGAGACGCTGGATCAGACCGGCGCCGCGAGCCTCCTTCATTCCAGCGGCCGGCTGGTCGCTGCCTATACGCAGGATGAATTTGACAATATTAATTATCCGGCAAGGTCGGTCAAGCTGGTCTATACCGATCCTCAGCGGGTGGAGTTCCGCTATGCGGACTTGTTTTCAACGACCGGAAGCGGGAAGTTCTGCGATCTGTCACTGACGGAGATGGCGGACGGCAACTTGGCTCTGGTCTATGTATTACTGGACAGCAGTGGAAAGTATAACCTGAAGGCCGCTGCTTTTGCTTATGACGGTTCTGGCGTTACTCAGTATAGCATCAAGGCGGCGCAGACGCTGCCCATTTATTCGCCGTCCATTTGCAGGGCGGGAGCAGGCTACCTAGTGACTTACATCCAGGATATCGCCATATCGGCGACGCGAAGCGGGGCCTATACCGGAACAAATGACAGCACAATTTATATTGAGGTTACAGCGGACGGCACGCAAACAACGGCGAAATTCAAATGGAAAAAAGGCGAGGGTTCCTGGTCAAGCGAGATTACCATGACCGGGACAGCCCAGGCCATCACGGAAGGAACGAGCATCACCTTTGCCGCTGGCACCTATTGGACGGGGCAGAAGTTCTGGTATACGGTGGCGGCGGCCAGATTTGCTGTCGGCACAATCACTGTGGAAGGAATGCCGCTGGACGGCGATACTGTTGTGATTGGCGACAAGACCTATACCTGGCGCACGACGCTATCCACGCCGGCTGTTGCCAACGAGGTCAAAATCGACACGCTGGGCCGCGAGATCTGCGCCGAGAACCTACGGTGCGCCGTTACGGCGGGAACCTATGAAGGAACAGGCGAAGGGGTGCGCTACGGCACCGGAACCGTTGCCAGCACCAAGGCGAGCGCGGCCAGAAATGACAGAACACTCACGCTCACGGCACTGACAGCGGGAACGGCAGGAAACATCCTGACCTTGACCGTTGACGGAACGCGGCTGAAGAAGACCGCTTTCAGCGGCGGAGCGGCTTCAGTGGTGGGGACGCTGTACTGGACACCCGGGAGCAAGCTTTATAAGACAACGACTCCCGCACTAAGCGGCAGCTGGAGCACGGCTGCGGAGCCTGCGATATCCGGCGTTCTGGCGAGCCGGAAGAAGCTCGACACCTGCCTGTTTCGGCAGGCGGACGGGACCATTTGGCTGTTCTTCACCTACATGAGCGCCGGGGATACGGACGCAACGGCCGTCTATAACCTTTATTACAGTAAAAGCAGCGATGACGGGGCAACCTGGAGTGCTGCGGTCAGTCTGACCAGCTTTAACGCTCCCTCGGAAATCGCAAGACGGCCGGCCGCGGTGCAAAAACTAGCGACGGAAATCGTGCTGGCATATGATTCCGTCAGAACCTCGCTCACCATGGACAAATCCAGTCCCTACTGGACGGATGAGAGCAGCCAGGCCATAAAATACCTGTATTTTAATCCCTCTACGCGCAAGCTGTATGCCGTGTACGGCAATACCTCCACAGGCACCAAATACATCTATGGCATCGTGCGAATCGACGTGGATACTTGGGCGATTGACCGTTTCTGGAACGGGAATACTGTGCCGGCCATCCCGCAGTTTTTCCGGGAAAATCATGTTTTCTATTGTCATGGCAGCGGCACTGTTTTGGCTATGCTGGCGCAGGATGCGCAGATTCTGGTGCTGGATGATTCCGCCAACAGCATGCGAATACTGTCGCTGGAGGACAACAGCAGCTATGGCCTTACGCAAAATGTGGCCAATGTTCCTTGGAGCAGCACTTATCATTGGGAATGTCTGGCCGGGGTCCAGGTTGATTCGGATACGAATACACTGTACTTCGGCTTTATGAAAACGGGCAACAGCTGCACAGCCCAAATACTGACGCTCGATTATACGCAGGCTGCTCCGTCATGCACTGTCTTTACGACTTTTACGACCGACATTTTCAGCGCAACTATTCCGGATACTATCGATACTATGGCAGACAGCATGGTGCTCGATAAGGCAAACGGGTATCTGATCTATTGCACAAAAGGAATTGCCGGCGGTCTTTCGTGGGGTGGCAGCATCCGGGTTTTTCTGCTGAACGGCGGGGGCTTGTACCGACACTACTACTATCAGGACAGCATGACCAATTTCCCGTATTTCGGGGCAGTCAATCCGGTAATTGTCGGTGGCAAGCTTTATGCTGGGCAGTGGCTCTATACAACAAGTTACGGACAGTCAAACTACTGGGGTGTCGTATCGGTCGACCTGGCGATCGGAGCGGTAAAGTGGTATCTGCCGTCCGGGATTATCGCAGGCGGTCCGCAGGATGCCCAGTTTAGGAGTCTTACGGCGACCCAAACGGGGAATATTGTAGTGTCTTGTAAGGCTGGCGTGGCCTTGCTGGACACGCAAACCGAAACGTGGAGCTTGATCAACAACACGACTACGCCGGGAGTATTTCCTACAGGCATCAGTGAATTCAGCGGTTCAAGCGTTGCCTATGATGCCGGCAATGAATTGATATTTATGGGCGTAACCAATCCATCAAATCAGTTTGCGGGTGTAGTTGCTTTTCCGGCGGCCGGGAAAATTGAGCAAACCCAGTATTTTGACGCGCTGTATTCCGGTGGGGTGTGGAATTTTGGAACGGCGGCTCCACTGGTAAAGGGCAGTCGTGACTATTCCGCCGCTCTTGCGGTAGATCCAGCTACCAGCGGTCTATATGCCTTTTGGACCCGCTGGAACAGCAGCTCAGGAGAACAGCTATATTGGGACAAGGAAGCCGGAATGCTTGACTTGTCCGTCGGGCTGGTGCGGGGTCAGGCGATTGAGCAGACAAGGAGCATGGACGGGCAACCGGGCAAACTGACTTTCGCGCTGGACAAAGGCCACTTGTACGATCCCCACAATCAGGCTTCCTTATTGTCGCGTTATCTGAAGAAGGGGAAGAAAATCACCCTGCGTTGGGGCGAGAAAATCGGTGGCGTGGATTACTGGCAGGAAGGGACCAGCGTGTATGTGCTGACAGGAGTTAAGCTGTCGTATAAGCGCGGGAGCTACCCGGTCATCTCCGTTGAGTGTGAAGACAGGAGAACGCTGTGGGAAAACTTAGGCATTGTCGCTAGTGTGTATTACAGCGGGATTACGCCTGATGCGGCCTTGAGCGATCTTTTGCAGAGCTATGCGGGGATTGCTCAGACAGAAATGGATCTAAGCGCCATGAGCAGTGAAGAAGTATTGTACTACCAATGGCTGGATACGACCATCAAAGCGGCGGTGGAGAGCATCACCAACCGCTATGGCTACTTTATGGATGTTTCGCTGGCGGACGATACCGTCCGAGCGCGGCGCATTGCCAAGAATAACCCCATCGATCATGTCTACGGTTCAGTAGCCAATCTGCTGGAGTTTTCGCCTGATGACAGCTACAGCAACCTGACGAATCGGGTTACCGTCACCGGTGAGGGACGCACTTCCCTTGATGTGGAAACGGCTGAGGAAAGCATCGGCAGTGAATCCGGGACGCTTGGCTTTTTCCAGCATAAGCAGGTTCACCGGATTTACTACAGCGACGACCATCAAAAGAGAGCGGTGCGGCCGAGACTTGAGATCACACAGAATGTGTCGTCCATCGGTTTTAAGATGGGTGGTCAGATGAGGCAGTGGATATCGGCGGTTGACCCAGAAGGGCATTGGGTGGAGGTAACCTCGGAGGGGCCGAACCTGATGCCGGTGCTGATAGCGGCTATCGCCTTATTTGTGCTGGGCAAAAGCCAGCCGCCCGCTGTGGGTACGATCAGTGAACCGGCGGAAAGCAAGCGGGGGAGCTGGATGAAGGATGCCGGACTCTATATCGCTCTCCAGTGCTTGGCGGCTGTCGGAAACTATGCTTTTACCATACATGCCTGCCCGATAGGCGAGACCTACCAGACCTTCGAAGCGTCCGCCAACGACACGGAACTGCAGAATGACCTGCGGGGAACGGTCATTGAAACCCGTATCGATGATCCGCTGGTTTATGACGCCAGCCAAGCGCAGCAGGTGGCACAGCGGGAACTGTGGATTCTGCAGGCGCAGCGCCGGCGGGTAAAATTCTCTAAAACAGCCCATCTGCAGGATGACGCCGGGGACACCTTGCAGGTTCCTCATCCGTATACCGTCGCGCCGCTCAAACTGTTTGTGACCAATCTGACCAGGAGGATGGCCATTCCCGGCGGCAGCGGAAGCGGCGAATATACGGACAGCATCGAGGGGTGGGTGCTATGAGGACCTATGGCAAGCGTTTGATTCGTGGGGCTGCGGACAAAGCGACAAAACAGGCTGCGGAAAGCCGGGATGCGGTGCTGTGGGACATCCTGCTTACAGAGCAGGTTTGCCGCTGCAAGATCCAAGGCTCGAGTGAACTGATTATTGCCCGCTTTCCGCAGAACTGGGCGACTGTGCCGGAGTGGGCGAAGCCAGGACAGGCGGTGCGGATCGCCCATCGCGGCGGCATCCGGGGCTACATTGAAGTGGTGGGTTTCGGCAGGGCCATACCGACGCCGGTTAGCGGCAGCGCGACACCGACACCGAGTACGCCGGACAATGCCATCTTGGAGGGCTGCTTGATAAAGGCAATTCCCCAGAATCCTGGGATGAGCGTTTATATTACTACAGGACGGGCGAGGTTTAATGGTGTGGAATACACGGTTCCGGCGGTAGCTATGGCGGCTGGCAGCGCTTTAAAAATGAACATGGGCATCGCTATGGGCGAAGCGGCTGGGGTGTTCAGTATTTCAGCGCCGAGCGCGGGGCAGTTCCGCTACGACCTGTTCAGCCTTTCTCCTTCACTGGTTGTCACCAAGACTGCCGGAGCGGCGTTCACTACAGTCGAAAGCAAGCCGGCGCTTCCCAGTGGCCATTTGCCGATAGGCTATTTGCTTGTGCGAGGGGGACAGACAGTCATTGCAGCCGCCGATATCGGCCAGATTTGGTCAGTGCCGGTGCCGGCATCTATTGCCACAACCGCAACCGACAACGGTATTGCCTGGAGCATCGTGGCCAGCGTGAAAGACCAGTACGGCAATGCCATTACCACTTCCTTGGGCTGGAACCTGGCAGCCGCCATCGCCAGCGGTGACGGCAGCATAACGCCGGCCAGCGGCAATACGGGAAGCGGCAGCAGTTTAACCTTCACCTATACCGAAGGCACTGCCGGGACGCTGGTCATCATCGAGATTACTCTTACCCAGGGCGAGTACTATGCCTATGGGCAGGCACTCATCAAACTGTAAGGAGGAGATGAAATGGGGGCCAATTTTCATACGGCATATGCGGATGGAACGACGATCTTTGCGGCGTCCTCAATGGAGTCGCCGCTTTCGGACTTGGACCGGGCCATTTCCTATGCCAAGAACGTCATTGTCCACTCTGACGGGGTTATCAATTACTCTTCGGCCAGCGGGCAACTCACATGGAACGGAACACTGCGGATTTTATTTGTCCGCGCTGACGGCCAGCTGATTCAAAATGCCGTTGCCGCGGGCGGCGTCACGCTCAGCGACAATCAGATGGCGTATGCGGATCTGTCGGAAACAAATGACGCGGCGGTTACTGTGTATGCGGCAACCTTGACCACTGCTGCAGCCAGCACAACGAAAGCCTATAACCGGCTGGTGCTGGGGTATCGCAATACAGCCAGTGATGCCTTTTATCCTGTGGGTGTGAAGCTGCCGGTCAATCCTTCCGCAGTCGGCTTTTTTGGTTCGGTTCCGGTAACGAAAACAACGGTAACCCTGGGCAATACCGACAATGAGATCGGCGGGCTAGCCATCAGCGCGACTTATTCGCAGGCGGAGGTGCAGGCGCTGCGGGATAAATGCGAGGAACTGGCCGATGATGTGCGGGCGCTTAAAGCGGCGCTAAGCAGCTATGGTTTAGTGTAAAAAGGGGGCTGAGAAATGCTTGAGTACACACAAATAGAGCTGCGCATCATGGCCTTGTTTTCAGCCATAGGCGCAGCTTTTTCCTTTCTTGTCGGCGGTGTCGACAAGCTGATTACGGCGCTTTTGGTTTTTGTTGTGCTTGATTATGTGACAGGGTTAATCGCTGCGTGGAAGACGGCAACGCTCGACAGTAAAAAAGGCTTTGAGGGGATAAAGCGCAAGGTTGTTATGTTGGTGATCGTCATTATGGCCCACTGGATTGATGCGAGCATTTTTGGCATCAGCACCTGCCGGTCCATGGTGATCTTTGCGTATCTGGGCAATGAAGGCTTGAGCATCATTGAAAATTTAGACCGCATGGGGTATAGCGAGTATATTCCCGCTCTTATTCGGGAGAAGCTTGTGCAGCTAAGACAAGAAAAAGAGTCCTTAAACGACCGGAAGTAGTTTTCTTTCGGATTACGCTGAAATGGGGGACAGAGTATGAAAGTAGTCATTGATCCAGGCCATGCTGGCCGAAACATTGATCCCGGCGCGGTGCATGCGGCAACAGGCTTGCAGGAGGCGGATGTCGCGTTGATTATTTCGCGGCTGGTAGAAAATTATTTGCTTGCGGTAGGGTATGAGGTGAAACTGACCCGAACCGGCTGGGAACAAGCAGAAACAGACGATTTAGGCTATCGGACGACTCTGGCGAATGACTGGGGCGCCGATATTTTTATTTCACTTCATTGCAATAGCGCAGCGAACCAGAGCGCGGAAGGCTATGAGGTTTGGACTTCGCCGGGGGATACGCAGGGGGACAAACTTGCGACGTGCATATATGGCCAAATTGCAGGGGAGTTTTCCGACCGGGCAGGGAGAACAGATTACTTTGACGGCGATCCCGATAAAGAGTCCCGCTTCTATGTATTGGTTCATACCGATGCTCCCGCCTGTCTGGTGGAAATGGCATTCATTTCTAATGATGAGGAAGCCGCGTTGCTGGCAGATTCAGCTTGGCGGGACCGGTATGCTAGAGCAATAGCGCGGGGAGTGACTGATTACGCAGCGACGCTGGGGGGATGAGGTATGATCCAGGTATTCCAAGCTTGGGGAGCGGCCTTTAAGCAAAATAAGTGGCTGATGATACTGCTTGTTCTTTTCCTGATAGCTTGCGCAATGCTTTTCTGGCTTTGGCAGCGTGCCCAGCAGGCAGAGGAAAAGTACCGGCAAGCTGTGGTGTTGCAGCAGGAGCAACTGGAGCAGGCTCAGGAGCTTGGCAAAGCCCTTGATATCTCACAAATTAACGCTAAGGAACTGCAGGCGGCTTATGACGAACTGAAAACTAAGCCGCCTGTTGCCAGTTTTACCGTAAAAGCGCCTTCTCTGGAGGTTGCGGCTGAGCAGGTGGCGGAGAGAATCAACAAACAGGATGCGACCTTGCCGCCTGCCGCGCTGGAAAAAACCGACCGGACAGCAGTGGTCAAAAACGATAAGGACTACAAGGTGGACGTGCTGAAGATTAACCTGGACAAGTCGTGGGAGCTTTCCACAGGGGTAGGTAGCCACCGGGGCGATGCCTATATACCGATTGGGGTGCAGCGAAACTATGCTTCTAATAAAGCTGTGGCGGCAGAAGTGCATCTGGTGCCGGAGGAACTGGCAAGGGGAAAAATAAAGACCTCCGGCTGGGAGATCAGGCATGTGTGGCGGTTTTGACGGCTCTATTAACTTGACTTTGCATGGGTTCGGAGTGATGTATAGTACTGTAAATTGATAGAAGGGAGAAGGCTTATGAGGGTCAAAATTATTGAACCGTTAAATGTAATTGAGTCAAAACGCAAGCGGGTCTGTGCCTATGCTCGCGTATCTACTGTAAGTGAAGCCCAAGGTGAGTCGCTGGAAAACCAAACCACCTATTACCGGAACCTGATTGAAGCCAATCCGGAATATGAGTATATTGGCGTTTTTGCCGATCAAGGCATCACCGGCACCAAGGATGAGCGGCCAGAGTTTCAGAAGATGCTGAACCTGGCCAGAGAAGGGGAGATAGACCTAATCCTAACGAAATCCATTTCCCGCTTTGCCCGAAATACGACGCTTGTGCTGGAGGTGGTCAGGAAGTTAAAGGATCTGGGGGTAGAAGTCGTTTTTGAAAAAGACAATATTTCAACCTTTACTGGGGACGGTGAGTTAATGCTTACCGTCCTCTCTTCTTTTGCCCAAGAAGAAAGCAAAAGCGCCAGTGAAAACTTAAAGTGGCGGTACAGGCGAAAATTTGAGCAAGGTGAACTGGCTGTCAATGCCGCAAGGTTTTTGGGCTATGACAAAAACAAACATGGCGATCTCGTCATCAACCGAAGCCAGGCCGAAAGCGTGAAGCGAATTTTCACCGACTATATCGGCGGCAAAGGCACCTTTATCATTGCCAAAGAACTCAATGCCGAAGAGATGCTCACCGTTGCCGGTGGCAAGTGGCATTCCAGCACCGTATTGAACATCTTGAAAAACGAAAAATACAAAGGTGATGCCAAACTGCAAAAAACCTATAGCAAGGATCATCTCAGCAAAAAGAAGTGTGTCAATCATGGCGAAGTAGACAGCTTTTATATTGAGAATAACCATCCGCCAATTGTAAGCAAAGAAATCTGGGATGAAGCGCAAAGACAGATCGCTTTACGCGCTAAGGCCAAAGGCAATGTAGGGGAAACAAAAAATAAGTATCAGAACCGCTATCCGCTGACTGGGATGCTGCTGTGCAGTAAGTGCGGAGCACCTTTGCGCCGGAGGATTTGGAACAGCAAATATTCCTGCAAAAAAGTTGTGTGGCAATGCAGCACCTACATTAAAAACGGCAAAAACGCCTGCCACGGCACAGTGATTGACGATGCTGTAATTGCCAGAATGAATATACAAAGCGAAACCGTAGTCGAGGAGGTTGTGGAAGATGGCAAAAAATATTACCGTTATACCAGCAAGGGTAAGTCGGACAAGCCTAGCGGAAAATCTGGAGCCGCAGAAAAAACGTGTAGCCGCGTACTGCCGGGTATCGACCGAGCAGGCCGAGCAGTTATCAAGCTACGAAGCCCAGGTTAATTATTACACTACTTATATTGAGGGGCATCCGGAGTATGAATGCGCCGGCATTTATGCCGACGAAGGCATCAGCGGCACCAATACCAAAAAGCGTGAGCAGTTTAATCGAATGATAGAGGATTGTAAGGCCGGAAAAATCGATATGATCATAACGAAATCCATTTCACGGTTTGCCAGAAATACGCTCGACTGCCTAAACTTTGTAAGGCTGCTCAAGGATTTAGGTATCGGAGTCATTTTTGAGAAGGAAAATATTAATACCCTCGATAGCAAAGGAGAAGTCTTGCTTTCGATTCTCAGTTCGCTCGCGCAAGATGAGTCGCGGTCAATCTCGGAAAATTCGACCTGGGGCATCAGAAGGCGTTTTGAGCAAGGCAAGCTGCATATCAACCACACTAAGTTTTTAGGCTATGACAAAGATAAAGACGGCAACCTTATTGTCAATGAAAGGCAGGCAAAAGTCGTTAAACGCATATACAAGGAATTCCTTGACGGAAAAGGAGCCAACCGGATCGCAAGAGACTTGGAATTGGGCGGCGTATTAAACTGGCATGGCAAAGCAAAATGGTATGAAGGTAGCATCCGGAAAATGCTTACCAATGAAAAATATAAAGGCGATGCTTTATTGCAGAAAACCTATACCGTTGATTTCTTGAACAAAAAACGAGCAGATAACACTGGCCAGGTACCACAGTATTATGTGGAAGACAGCCATCCGGCGATTATAGATAAAGAGATGTGGGAAGCAGTACAGCTTGAGATGGAACGCAGACGAAACTTCGCGCTAAAGTATGACATTCAGAAGCTTGAATACGCGACAACTAGTAACCCCTTTGCAGGCAGAGTCATCTGCGGTTCTTGTGGTCAAATTCTTGGCAGAAAGGTATGGAATTCTACCGACGAAAGGCTCAGAAGGATTATCTGGCGATGCAACGGCAAATATGTTGAGAAGGGAAAGAAAGGGTGCGATAGCTGGCATATTGACGATAGGGTTTTGTACCAGGCGTTTATCCACGTGTTTAACGCGATGGTGGAAAACAAGGACTATTTTCTGGCTAAGTGGCAGGAACGGCTGGCAAGCGACAACGCGCTGATGCGGTATAAGGCGAAACAGTTTATGGGGATATTCACGGAAGCCGTGGAGATAGACAGGTTTAATGTAGATTTGTATTTTGCACTGGTGGAGAAGATCACGGTTTATGATAGCGGCATATT
The DNA here is from genome assembly GCA_032334055.1 of Selenomonadales bacterium 4137-cl. Taxonomy (NCBI): domain Bacteria; kingdom Bacillati; phylum Bacillota; class Negativicutes; family Acetonemataceae; genus Anaeroselena; species Anaeroselena agilis. The sequence continues at coordinate 669,948 of JAUOZS010000001.1, forward strand.
GGTTGTGAGTTTGCTTGGCGGGACTGATATTGAGTGCGAAATTGAATAGAGGGAAAAAATAAGCCGGTTGGGGTAGTAGAAATACTGTAAATTAAAACCGACCACATTATGGCCGGTTACATATCGGACTAGATATTTGACTTTCTTACAAAGAAGAGCCGCTATGTCAACTTTTCATCCGTTCTAAGAATAACTGCAAAGCTTCTCTCTGGCCGGGAGTTAAGGTCTTGGCAATGCGGACCAGTTGCTTGATATCTATCGGGAGCTCGGTTGCCTCATCAGAAAAGAAATCACTCAGGCTGATACCTAAACCGTCACATATTTTGCTTATCGAATCAACGGTTGGCTGTTTTTCGCCTAATTCTATTTGCCGCACAAAACCTTGTGATAATCCTGAGATAGTTGCGAGTTTATTAGTGCTATACCCTTTTGTTTCACGTAGTTCAATAATTCGTTTTGCGATGTCCATTTTCAACCACCTTAAAAATAATTCTATAGTAATAATATAACACACAATTTCTTACAGTAATTAACATCATAGTATTGACTAATCAATACTATAGAATTAACATATAAAACAAGGGGGATCAAAATGACGCTTGAAGAATTGCGGGTGGCGAGAAACATGTCCCAGCAGCAACTTGCGAAAGCAACGGGATTAACCCAAGGTTATATTTCCGCACTTGAGCGAGGTGCAAAGAAGAATCCGGGTCAGGTAGTGGTAAAGAAGCTAGCAATTGCTCTTGATGTCTCAACCGACGTGATTTTGGGATTATTTCCTGATACATTCGTCAACGGCGTAAAGGAGAGCAAATAAATTATCGTGCAGAGAGGTATTTAAATGCTTGGCAACTATCGTTATGCTTCCTTGGCATTGGGAGGATTTGGGGCGATAACTAGCGCTACAGGCTTTTATTTGGATACGGTTTGTCCTATTACCTTTAATTGGCTAGTGTGGCTGGGGATCGGCATTCTCTTCTGTTTGAGCGGCTATATGGCCGGCAGCTTGATTGAAAAGCTGGATTTAAGCTCTCATACCGATTATCTGACAGGGCTATGGAACAGGAGATATTTCTATTTAAGGCTGAACGAGGAGAAGGCACGGTCGGTTAGAAAAAAGACGCCGCAATGTGTTGCAATGGTTGACGCAGACGATTTTAAAGCAATAAACGACACGTATGGTCACGTTGCAGGAGATGCGCTATTGTCCGACCTCGCGGCGGTTTTGAAGAAAAACACCAGGGGTACGGACATTGTCGTTAGATGGGGCGGCGATGAGTTCGTGATCCTTTTTTCGGAGGCTTCACTGGGAGAAGCTCTTGAGGTTATGGAGAGGATACGCCACGCGGTCGAGGCTAAATATAGTTCTTCCTATAGTCTTACCATAAGCACAGGAATCATATTACTGGAACCGGGCCATGACATAACAGACCTGCTTATCAAAGCGGATCAAGCCTTGTACAAGGCTAAAAAACAAAAAAATTCGGTCATTAAGCTGGCCGAATTGTAGAGAGGTTAATTTTGCGTAAATCGGCGGAATACAAACAAAGAGAAAACGAGATATGCGATAAGATTCGTGAAATATCTGATGAAGTTGATCAGCTTGTTAAGACGGGGAAAGACGCTACTGAAGCCCTTCAGCGGCTTGAAGCGGCTTTGCGAGAGTTTGAGCAATTTAGGCGTGGGAAAGCGACAGGCTGGTACTACTGATGTGGATAAAGCTGGTGGACAGAAAACGGATACTGGAGATAAGCCTGTAGGGAGCTTTGGCTATCATCCTGATAATCATATTAGATGCTATTGGTATGGAGCTTGATCTATGAGGGTATCGGTATAAGCTCACTCTGATCATACCTTTACTATTGACTCGCAATTGATGAAAGACGGATAATACGACGATAGTCACCCGTGTGCACATATTGCATTTTTAACATAAGCTTAACATACTGCGTATTGATGGTTTAGGTAAAATGTCGTTTAATATATTCATAAATGCAAATATGATAATGGAGTGATAAAAGAATGCAGCACCCTCGACTGGTAATCATTTGTACGCAAAATAGTGCCCGGAGCCAGATGACGGAAGCATTTTTCAAGAAATATGGAAATGATGTTTTGGAAGTGCACAGCGCCGGCTTCGAGCCGACGGAAGTCAACCCATTGGCGAAGCAGGTAATGGCTGAAGTAGGCATTGACATCAGTTCTCAGCGTTCAAAAAGTGTGAAAGAGTTCTTGGGACGCATGCAGTTCGGCTATGTTGTTGCCGTCTGCAAAAAGGCTGAAGGTCGTTGCCCCACAATCTTTCCGGGAGTGCGTAAGCTTTTTTCCTGGCCCTTCGACGACCCTGCCGCAGTTGAAGGCACGGATGAGGAAAAGCTTGAAAAGTTCAGGGAAGTGCGCAATGATATTGAAATTAAGGTCCAAGAATTCGTGAATGATTATCGGAAAGGGTTATATTAGGAATAATTTTGATTTCGTATATAATTTTGTGTAATTTTTCCATGAGTATTTTACAATATATATATAAAGATGAATATGATGGAGGATTTATGAAAAAGCGCGTTCTCTTTCTCTGTACCCATAACTCTGCTCGTTCTCAAATGGCAGAGGGCTTACTTCGGGGGTTGCTTGGCAATGACTACGAAGCATTTAGTGCCGGAACCGAACCCGGACGCGTAAACCCATATGTCGCCCGGGCTATGAGCGAAATTGGCATCGACCTGTCAACCCACCGCTCTAAGCATCTTAATGAGTTCATTAATCAAGACTTTGACTATATAGTTACCGTCTGCGATAACGCCAAGGAGGCGTGCCCGTATTTCTCCGGCGGGCAGAAAGTGATACATCACAGCTTTTCTGACCCATCTGCTTTTAAGGGCACGGATGAGGCAATTATGGGAGGGGTCAGGCAGGTGCGTGACGAGATAAAGGCATGGATCGTGAAACAGTTCGACGGAAAGTAAAACGCGTGCGGGACTATGCCAAGTTTATGACTGTTTGGAATGGTAAAATCCACTTCTCCACTATAGATTACCCTAGTAGTAATCTATACGCTCTGCCAATGGGTATTAGAAGAGTAGCGCAGTCAAAATATAAATGCTGTAGCTCTGACAGCATGGATGACGCCTACTTTATTTGCGGATTATTCAATAAACAATGGTGCGCCTAGGTTGACGGTGACGAGTATATCCCTGTGTTTCCGGACGAAATACTAGCAGTGCAGTTTTTTGAAGGCCGGCATATTTTTTATTTTGCCGGGTAACATAGGATTCAAGAAAATTACCTAGCATGCTCTGCTGGGGTTTTTAGTGCCTGAAGACAATAACAGACAGCTCCCTGAAGAGCGAGTAGACCTTTCCATGAACATGGAAAGGTCTACTTTGGCAACGATAGGATTGACGTTAATTCGTATAATCGAATATAATCATATGCAGGAGGAGAAGATGAAATTTTATATGACAAAGATAACCAATGAAGGCGATTGTTTGTGGGCGCGTGATCTTATTGTGTGTCCATAGAGCATCCTGATTCAAGCATAATTCGTTTTAAAGAAGAAAATAGAATATATTGCTTATATATGGACGGGGGTGGATCATGGACATCGTACAAGTACTCAAAGCGCTAGGGGATGAGACAAGAATACGGATATTAAATTTACTGCGAAAAGAAACTTTATGCGTATGTGATATTGAGGAAGTATTAAAAATTAATCAATCAAATGCCTCGCGGCATTTGACTAAACTGAAAGATGCCAAGATTATTGCCGGAGAAAAGAAAGCCCAATGGGTATACTACCGGATTAACGAAAATATTCTCGTGAAATATTCTTTTGTAAACGAATTATTGGACAGGGAATTGGATGAACACCCGCAGTGCCAAAAAGACCTTACGCGACTGAAAAAGTACAGAGAGCGCGGCGGCAGTTGCGAGCATACTGTTAAAATTACGGACGAGTAAAATTTTTTTAATTAGTATATGATTAAATCCAATTATAATCATATACTAAAGTGATAACACTTTATCTAATCCAATATACGGAGGTAAACAAAATGGCCAACGCTAGTGAAGAGACGACAACCCGACTGGAATTTTTTGAACCGCCGATGTGCTGTTCTACCGGTCTTTGCGGTCCCAGTGTCGATGAAAAACTCGTGCAATTAAATACCGACATTGAGACATTAAGAGAAAAATATCCCGGCATGATAATCGAACGCTATATGATTACCCAGCAGCCGCTGAAATTCCGGGAGAACCCGGTGGTGTACCAACTGGTCAAGGAAAAGGGCAAAGAGGTATTGCCCATAACGGCTTTAAACGGAGAGGTTATCAAAACCAACCAATATCCGGATTTGGCGGAAACAGAAAAAAGAATCGCAGGTGTTTAAGATGCAAACTAAGTTTATATTTTTTTCCGGTAAGGGTGGCGTAGGCAAGACTTCGATGGCTTGCACCACGGCGGTCCACTGGGCCGATGCCGGGAAAAGAACCTTGATTGTTACCACTGACCCGGCTGCCAATCTGTCCGATGTGTTTGAACAAGAAATCGGCCACAACATCACGCCAATTAGCGGGGTAGATAATTTATTCGCCATGGAAATTGACCCGGATATTTCGACGAAAGAGTATAAGGAACGGTTGCTGGCTCCCATGCGGGATCTGTTTGATGATGAAATGCTCAAAATTGCGGAGGAGCAGTTAAGCGGTCCTTGTACTGAAGAGATGGCGTCGTTCGATAAGTTTATCGACTTCATGGAAGATGGTACCTACGAGGTTATCATTTTCGACACTGCGCCCACCGGGCATACCATCCGGTTGTTAGAGCTTCCTGTAGATTGGTCTAAGCATATTGAGGAAAGCTCAAAGGGAAGCGGTCAGACCTGCATGGGACCGGTGACCCTCATTCAAGAGAACAAGAAGAAATTCGATGATGCCATTGCCAAACTGAGGGATACCACTCAAACGGAATTTATTTTTGTCATGCAGCCGGAGCAAACCTCGCTGGATGAAACTGTGCGGGCTTTGCAGGAACTGGGTAAGCTGGGGATTCCCACATCCAGCCTGATTATGAACGGCCTGATTCCGGTCGCTGAAACGGGCAATGCGTTTTTCAAACAACGCTATGACATGCAGCAGACCTATATGGCCAAGGCCCGGCAAATTTTTAGCAATATGCGGATGAAGACGATGGAACTGTTTGATACCGAACTGAAAGGCATCGATATGTTCCGGAAATGCGGTGATAGACTGTTCGCAGGAAATGATACCCATGAATAAGTTGAATGAATTGTTATATCCCCAGGCAGGGAAACGCAAACACATCTTTTTTTCTGGCAAAGGCGGCGTGGGCAAGACCTCGATGGCATGCGTCACGGCAGTAGAGGCGGCGAGTCAAGGGTACCGCACGCTATTAATGACTACCGACCCAGCCGCCCATATCGGCAGTGTTCTTGAACGGCCGGTGCTTGATGAAGTTACACAAATGGAGGCAATACCAAACCTATATGCTATAAAGATTGACCCCAAGCAAGCGGCAGAGGATTATAAACACAAGATTTTAGAGGACGCCAAACAGAAATTTAGCGCTAGTACCGTCCTGGGGATGGAGGAAGAATTGAACTCGCCTTGTACGGAGGAAATGGCCGCGTTTCAAAAGTTTATTGACTATGCCAGTCAAGATGATTTTGACGTGATTGTCATCGATACCGCGCCCACCGGCCATACCTTAAGGCTGTTGGAACTTCCCATGGATTGGAGCAAGCAACTGCAGCTAAAGGCGGGACTGTCCGCCGAGGTCAGCGACGAGGACCGTGCGCAACAAGCCAAATTCGACAAGATGATTGCCATGATGAAAGACCAAACTGCTACGACCTTTGCGTTTGTTATGTATCCGGAAAAAACACCGATAATTGAAGCCTACCGTGCATCGCAGGAATTGGCGTCCTTTGGTATTCAAACGCAGCTGGTTGTTGCCAATTTAATCATCCCGGCTGAGCAGGCAACCACGCCGTTTTTCCAAAACAGGCGGAATATGCAGCTCAAATATATTGAGGAAATCAAGACTAAGTTTACTGGAGCAACATTGCTGCAAGTTCCGTTGTTCAACCAGGAGATTAAAGGAATAGGTATGTTGAATACGGTAGCCAAGCAAATTATTAACTAGGGGGAAAGGAAAATGAGTAGTAAAATTACAATCGAGGTTTTCGGTCTCCGCAATGAAAGCGTCAATGGAGGTGGCTGTTGCGATGGCGGTTGCGGCCCGGGCGGCTGTGGTCCCGCCCCTACTATGGGCGAGATGTATCAGGAGTTGGTCGAGTTTATGGAGCAGAGTGAACTGAAAGACAAGGTAGCCCTGCAGTTTATTGATGTTATGGCCGATAATCTGGACGGGTATGAGTCGGTTAAAAAGGTACTGGACAAAGGGCTTGGCTTACCCGTGACGGCAATTAACGGGAAAGCAATATTTTATGGCGGGTTGTCGGTACCAAAGATTTATGATGAAGTAAAGAAAATATAAAGGGGGCTATAAAGATGGCAAACACTCGTCGGTTATCATTTCTTGATCAGTATTTGACATTGTGGATTTTTGTGGCAATGGCTATTGGGGTCGGGGGCGGTTATCTTTTTCCTGGAATGGCAGCCTGGCTGGATTCTTTGTCAATTGGAACAACCTCAATTCCGATTGCGGTTGGTTTAATTGTAATGATGTACCCGCCTTTAGCGAAAGTTAAATATGAGGAGATTGGTAAAGTATTTAGTAACGGTAAAGTTGTGGTGTTATCGCTGGTACAAAACTGGATCATCGGTCCGGTGCTAATGTTTGCGCTGGCCATCATTTTTTTGCCTGATAAGCCTGATTATATGGTGGGATTGATACTGATTGGGCTGGCTCGCTGCATAGCCATGGTCATTATCTGGAATTCACTGGCGGAAGGTGACAATGAATATGCGGCGGCGTTAGTGGCGTTAAATTCTATTTTCCAGCTTGTACTATATTCGGTTTTTGCATATTTTTTTATCACCGTACTCCCCGGCTGGATCGGGTTTAAGGGAATGCAAATCTATGTATCCATTCAGGATGTTGCGATGAGCGTGGCGATCTATCTTGGCATTCCTTTCGTGGCCGGGTATTTGACAAGGCACTTTCTGTTGCCGGCCAAAGGCCGGGAATGGTATGAAAAAACTTTCATCCCCAAGATTAGTCCGTTAGCGCTGATTGCGTTGCTGTTTACGATTGTGGTGATGTTTTCGCTGAAGGGCAGCTATATTGTCAAGTTGCCGATGGATGTGGTGCGTATCGCCATTCCGCTCATTATCTACTTTGCCGTTATGTTTCTGGTATCTTTTTTCATAAGCTGGCGTGTGGGAGTTAACTATGAGCAAACAACCACACTATCATTTACGGCCGCCAGCAATAACTTTGAATTGGCGATTGCGGTTGCGGTAGCTATATTCGGAATAAACTCCGGCCAGGCGTTTGCCGCTGTTATCGGACCGCTTATCGAAGTACCGGTTATGATCGGCCTTGTTAATGTCGCGCTGCGTTTTCGGAAATATTTCGTAGCGCATGGTCAGATAAAAGTAAATGAATAAAACACTGTTCGCATTTTCTAGGGTCAACGGCGTGGATAGTGAAAAGCAGAATTTTTAAGGAGACCACGGACTACACTTAATTACCGTCGGGGGGTTAGATTGGCGCCAGCGACTTTTTCGGATTGGCGGTTGGCGGTTACCATTTCGCTGTAGGCTTGAAGTCAGGAGCGACATGGACATCGTTGTGGAGCGTATTGGTTGAGGCCCTGTCATGTTGTCAGTGTGCAGCATCTGCATCCGGCTTCGGCGCTGGTTTGACTTTATGGCTCAACCGACAAATAAAAACTCTAGGCGCTATGGATGGCAGCAGTCGCTCTACTGCCATCCATAGGCCCCGGTGTCGTGGAACAAGGGGTAATGTGACGTGCGAACATTCGTGAAAAAGATGGCCCAGTGTCTAGCCGACATTGGGACCTCCTGTCCGTATACGATAGTGGGTAAAAAAATAGTGCAATCTGCCAGGGGGAAACAGAGCCGAACGGACAAAGTGAACAACGACCGGGAAAACGAACTGGCGGCTCGGGTGAAAACCGGTCGCAATGTTACGCTAATCGGAATATTTTGCCCGTTTTTCTGGTTTGCACTTTTTTCCGGAGCGCCGGCGAATGAAGTCTATTTTAATGCGGTGCATTCCGGAATTGTGGTCGCTATCGGCTTAGCCATAATGCTAAAAACTCGGATGGATTTAACCGAGGAGCAAAGACGCCATAAGTGAGTATAGAGGACGGTGCGTGACTTGGATTGCCAGATAAACGGCGGAGATATTGAATAGCAATGTTCTTATTGCCCGGTGAGAGGTGAAGGGCAATTTTCTGGACAGCTAGCTACGCTGGTAGCGACAATTGTATCCGAGCCGCTGGCGATGCTGATTGGCATACCTTGTTTACCGCCATTTTGGGCTTTGTGGGATGGATGAAGCCTAAGCGGGAGTGAGTGCTATGTGGTGTTTAGCTGATACTTTAAAAGCTCTTGGTGACGAATCAAGGCTCAAAATAGTTAAAATGCTGCAGGAAGGCAAACTACCAGTGGGTGAAATTGCTCAGCGGTGCGGTTTATCCCAACCAACTGTGTCATACCATTTAAAAATACTCAAACAAGTAGGGATAGCCATAAATAACCGGGATGGCAAATGGATCTACTATAATTTGAATCCGGACATTTTCGTCTATTTAGCATTGTTCATGCAATATAGAAAAAGGCGCTGGTTCGGCATCCGCTGCCGTGAGCAATAGCCCTGATGAGACTTATGGTAGAGAGGGGAAAAGGTGATGTTTGATTTAGGGCAACAGGTGATTTTGTTTCTCATATCCTGGGTATTTTGGTTTATTATTATTTATTTATTTGCTTATCTTTTTCAACGGAAAATAGGAAAAACTCTGGGTACCCGGGAAAGGGTATTTTTAGTCGGCAAAGTGTCTTTACTATGCGCCGCCGCCAACGTTGCTATCAACATTGGATTGAGGCTGTATCATACGATATAGAGATAGGATTCGTTACATAAGGTGAACTTAATTATCGGCAACATTGTTCCCATGTGGTTTTACTTGAGAGGACCATTTCTTTTTATCAAGTAATTAGGGGGTGATAGTAAAATGATAAAAGAGATTGATGATTTCTATAGTTGTCTAGGGAAGCTTGAGGAGGCCTATCAGACAGAAAGTTCAAATTCCCAAAATAGTTTAGCGATAAATGAGGCTAGGTTGAAACTGGAATCTGCTATTTCAAAGGTAGAAATTCTTCTAACTGAATTGATTTCGCTAAAAGAAGTCCTAGGTGCGCGGATTTAAAAGGACCAGATCAAGGGGTGGATTGTTAAGACGGATGGCGTACGCAATGAAAAGAATATGGGGGGATTATCATGTCTGAAACGTGGTACCCAATTATCGATTTAGAAAAATGTATGGGGTGCCAGATATGCGTGAAGTTTTGCAGGCAGGGAGTATACATTGAACAGGACGGTAAACCGGTTGTCGTCAAGCCAGTCGGTTGCGTCCACGGCTGCCGTGGCTGTCAGAAAAAATGCCCGGCAGGTGCTATTGAGTATGCGGGCAGTGGCGAAGGCGGAAGTTGTTGCGAATGTTGAATTGTAATTGTCAGTCAGAGTAGATGGGATAGTCGCAGATGCTGCGACTATCCTTTTTTGCTATTGATTTTATAAATTGGCTTGTTAGACTATTGACAGTTAGTGGTGGATTGCATATTATATATATGAGAACAATGCATATGGGAAATATGCATCTAGGGGGTATATATGCGGAAATATGAATCTAAGGATTACTGGGCAAGCCTGATAAAGATGAGCCTTTCGCGTTTCTTCATTCTGCATGTGCTGCATAGGGAGCCTCTGCACGGTTATGAAATAGCCAAGCGAGTTGCTGGCATAACCTGTGGCTGTTGCGCGCCTACTGAAGGGAGCCTATACCCGGTTTTGAAAGAGTTTGAGGACAACGGACTGGTCAATGTCGAGTTTCAACTTGTCTCCGGCCGTGAGCGAAAAGTATACACCATAACTGACGAAGGCGAACAGGCATATCAGGTAGCCGCTCAGGCGTGGTGCGAAGTGTCCGCCTATATCTTACAGGCGGTAAACAGCAAAGATCTATAGCGGAGTATTCTTATTATCAGGGGGAGATGAATGTTGTCTAAAGAAAACACACTCTTGAATCCAAAAAGCCTCAGAATATTGGTCTACGGATTAGTATGGTATTTCCTCTATATTCAATTAGATCCGTTCGCCAACTGGTTTACTTATGAATTACTTGGATTTGCAAATGATAGCCACTTGGGAGGGGCAATCGCTTTTTTTATAGCTGATGCACCCAAAGTGTTGATACTTTTGGTAGTTATCACGTTTATCGTTGGGGTTGCCCGTACATTTCTCTCACCTGAGCGCATACGAGCGTTATTATCCGGGCGGGGGGAACTCGCAGGGAACATCCTCGCTGCGCTTGTTGGCATTCCGACACCGTTTTGTTCTTGCTCGGCGATCCCCCTATTTCTAGGTTTTCTACAATCGGGAATACCCATTGGCGTGTCGATGGCTTTCTTAATCTCCTGTCCTGTGGTCAATGAGGTGGCGCTCGCACTTCTCTTCGGTCTGTACGGTTGGAAGGTAGCCGGTCTCTATGCTTTACTGGGGACGGCGAAAGCGGTGATCGGGGGAATGGTTATCGCCAGGCTGCGCCCCGAACGCTTCCTGGAACCGTGGGTGGCCGAACTTCTGGCTAACAATACAGGTCCTGCGTTGGACGAAGGCGATGGTAAGTATTTACCCCTTACGTGGGAGGACAGGATTGCCGATGGCAATAAGGCTGTGCGCGATATATTGGCTGGTGTGTGGCATTATCTAGTCGGCGGTATCGCTCTGGGGGCGGTAATTTATGGCTATATGCCTGTAGATTTCGTAAGTGAATATATGGGCAAGGAAGCTTGGTGGAATGTACCGGTAGCAGTGCTGCTGGGAGTACCGCTCTATGCGAGCGCCGTCGGTGTTATTCCCATTATTCAGGCGTTTATCATTAAAGGCGCTGCACTCGGGACAACTCTCGCCTTCATGATGTCTGTTATCGGGATATCCATTCCCGAGTTGGTGATGCTTCGGAAAGTTATAAAACTTCAACTCATATGGATTTTTGTTGGTATCGTGGCACTGGGATGCGTTGTGATCGGGTACGTGTTTAACGCATTAATATAGCCCGTGTCGCTCCAAGGCTATAGAATGGAAGTAGGTTCATTGAATTTTTGTGCTTTGCGCACAACGAAAGGGATGTGATAAGGTATGGTAGTAAAAGTTTTCCTGTCGTGTTGTGGTGGAGACAAGGTTGTAGAAGTAGTAAAAGAAGCTGTTCGTCTGTCCGGAATCGAAGCTCAAATCGAGACGGTGAGCGATTTCACCGAGGTAGCCAAGGCAGGGATCATGTCGACCCCAGCGATTAAAATCAATAACCGAGTCATAGTCAGTGGAAGAGTACCAAAAGTTCAGGACCTAGTAACCGCACTTACTAATATTGCTAAAGAGTCTTGAAGAACCAAACCAGTCTTATGAAGCAGACTTGAGCAGCAATACTTAGGCACGTCGACGGGCTCTGGATAGATTTTGATGAAGGACGATCACAGTGGATATAGGGGATATAGGGGATAAGCACATCGTCCAGAAGAGGTGTGCTTATTCCCTTATAATGAATTTCTAAGAGAACAACAATTTGGCCCGCAAATATCTTTGCTGAAACTATAATTTCGTATATAGCCTTTGCGTGATACAATTATGTCGAAGGGGGGCGGGGTGGAGGAATGAATAACAATGCGAAGGACATCACGGAAGAGTTTGCGAGACGTCTGAAAAACTTTGTTTACAAGCGAATCTCCAGCCCGCAGGACGCGGAAGACATCTTGCAGGAGGTCTATTATAAAATTCACAAGAATATCGACGAGCTTAACGACGCTGGTAAGCTGTCCGCCTGGATCTTTCAAATAGCCCGTAACGCGATTCATGACTATTATCGAGCCCACAGGCAGGAAGAACCGTTTGCCAAGCCCCCTGAGCCGGAAGAGGTCAGGGCGGACGAAAACGATAACAAGGAAATCGCCGGTTGCCTAAAGGCCATGATCGACCATTTGCCCGATAAGGACCGAGCGGCAATAGTGCTTACGGAGTATAAAGGGCTGACGCAGAAGGAACTGGGCGAATTACTGGGCTTATCCTATTCGGGTGCCAAATCGCGGGTACAACGGGCGCAACAAAAATTGAAGAAAATGCTCGGCGAGTGTTGCAGCCTGGAACTCGACCGTCGCGGCAACATCATCGCTTATAAGCTCAAAGCGAAGACAAATCCGTTTTGCAATTTAAAATAATGTGCGTCCTTTTGACGATACCTCCGTCTTAATATGCGAACCAACCTTATAATGACGGGAGGAAAATCGAATGAATCAAAAGGCAAAAAGCTGCGGTTGTCAAAGTACTGATAAACCTGTTACGACCGGGTGTTGTTCCGGCGTTGCCGCCAAAGGCGCTGAGTGTTGTGCTTCCGAGGGACAACCGAGCAAGCGATTGCTCATCGAATTCATGTATATCGACCTGACGGTATGCGACCGCTGTCTGGGTGCTGACACCAGCCTTGACGAGGCTATAGCGGAAGTATCAAACTTACTGAAAAACACCGGTTATGAAATCGAAATTCGCAAAATACTGATCGAAACCGAGGACCAGGCTCACGAGCTTGGCTTCGTCAGCTCGCCGACTATTCGCGTCAACGGGCAGGACATCCAGCTTGATGTCAAGGAAAGCCTCTGCGAATCCTGTGGCGATGTCTGCGGCGAAGAGGTCGACTGCCGGGTATGGGTCTGGCAAGGTCAGGAATACACCACGCCACCCAAGGCAATGATTATCGACGCGATACTCAGGCATGTCTATGGAGGTCCGCAGGCGGTAGAGAATGTTGCCAAGGATGTGCCTGACAATTTAAAAAAATTCTTTGCGGCAAAAGCGAAAAAATAAGCTATACGGAGAAGGTAGCTGTTGCGGGGTTTAAAACTCAGTAGAACTAAGTAAATAATGAGACCGTCCTAAAAGTTGTTAGCTTATCGGACGGTCTCATTATTGATTAGCCTTGTCTAAGCATTGGTATTCTTATTAACCAGAGTTATCGGTATGCGTTTAATCCAGGCGGTTTTGGCTTCCCAGGAATCCACGTAGGTGTAGGCCACCGGCACGACAACCAGAGTAAGGAGCGTGGAAGTCAGGAGACCGCCGATGACGGCAATGGCCATTGGTGCGTTGGCTTCCGAACTAGTGCCAATGCCGAGGGCAATGGGTATCATGCCCAGCACGGTGGCGATGGTTGTCATTAGGATTGGACGGAGCCTTACCGGGCCGGCGGTGAGCAACGCTTCCCTTTGCTCAAGGCCGCTTTTCCGTAGAGTGTTGGTATAGTCCACTAACAAGATTGCGTTTTTGACGACGATGCCAACCAGCATGATCAGCCCGATGAACGCGGTCAGGCCAAAAGCTTTGCCGGTTATGAGAAGAGCTAGGACCACGCCAACAATGGATAGTGGCAACGACAGCATGATCGCCAAAGGGTGGGTGAGGGATTCAAACTGGGATGCTAGCACCATGTAGACTAATAGTATGGCCAAGGCTAGCGATAAAGCAAGGCTGGCAAAAGATGATTGCATTTCTTCCTGGTCGCCGCCTAACCGGATGCTGTACCCTGGAGGCAGAGGTAATTCGGACAGCCGTGTTTGCAAATCTTTGGTAATGGAACCCTTATCACGGTCAAAGGCATTGGCGCTTAACAGAATCATTCGACCGCGATCTTCGCGGGTAAGGACGTTCGGCCCAGTTTGTTTTGCGATTAGGGCTAGGTCTTTTAATAGTACGGTTTGGCCATTCGGTAGCGATATATTCGTATTGTAGAGGTCAGAGGGAGTTTTGCGTTGGTTTTCTAAAAGCTGCACGACGATGTCGATCTCATTTTTCGCTGTTGCCAAGTTGTAGCGGGTGGCTGTACTGCCGCCGACGGCGGTTCGGATTTGGCCGGCGATGCTTGCTGTACTTAAGCCATACTGGGACGCCTTGGTGCGGTCAATGGCAATTTGCAGTTCAGGTGAAGCATCGTCTACTTCAATGTTGACATCCCGGATGCCGTTGACTTGTTTCATGAGTTTTTCCGCTTGCTCGGTCAAAAGTGACAATTGTTTGATATCCGGGCCAAAGACTTTGACTTCAATCGGTGACTTGTTCGCCGTAAGGAGTTGGGTTATCAGGTCGGTTACGGCAAAGCGGATGCTAACACCTGGGATGCCGCTTAATTTGCTGCGAAGATCCTTGATCACATCTTGGGTGTTTTTCGTACGGGTACTTTTGTCAGTTAGAGTTACGGAAATATAGCCGACATTCGGGGCGGGGCGGCTGCCAAATTTTAATACTTTTCCAACGACGGCATATTCTTTGGCAATTTCGGGGGTTTGCTGCAACACTTGCTCCACCTGGGCAAAGCTTTGATTGGTTTTATCAAAAGCGGTACCAATGGGAGTTTTAACATATATCGTAAAATTGCCACTATCGGTTACCGGCATGAGTTCGGTGCCGACAAGCGGCAGTAAGGCCAGACTGATGGCAAGCATGCTTGCGGCAAGCAGAATGGTTTTTCGGGGATTATTGAGAGCGTTGGCTAACACGGAGCGATATTTGACTTCGAGGTAGTGAAAGAAATGATCCCACACCGCAAGGGCCTTTTCCAAGAGGGCGGTTATGTACCGGGGTGACGCGGTTGGTAAAGAACCTGCCGGCGATTTTAATAGTTGCGTGGCCAGGCAGGGAACGACCGTTAGAGCCATTGCTAGTGATACGCCGATAGAAAAAACGACGGCCAAGGCAAACTCCGCGAAGAGCATTCCGGACATACCTTCGGCAAAGGCAATGGGCAAAAAGACTACCATCACTGTGATGGTGGTGGAAATAACCGCGCCACCGATTTCCGCAGTAGCATCATCCACCGCTTGCCAAATGGCTTTTCCTTGCTCTAAGTGGCGGTAAATGTTTTCGATGACGACAATAGCATCATCAACAATCATGCCCACGCCCAGGGCTAGCCCGCCCAGGGACATTAAGTTGATGGTCAGGCCTTTGAACTGGAACATCATAAAGGTCGCAATCAGGGATATCGGTATGGACAGGGCAACAATAAAGGTGCTGCGAGCGCTACGTAAAAATAGGTAAATGACCAAAATGGCCAAAATACCGCCAATGATGGCGTTCTCCTGTACATTCATGACCGAGTTTTTAATATAGGCTCCTTGGTCATAGGTAATGGTGACAGCGACATCAGGATATTCCTGCTGTATTTTTTGTAAAGCTTTTTTAACGCCGTTTATGACATCTAACGTATTGGCATCAGGCTGTTTGCGCACGTTTAGACCAACAGCAGGCGTTTTATCAAGGGAAGCCAGAATGCGGGCCTCTTTGTGGGAGTCCTCAACAGTAGCAATATCCTTCATGCGTATCGGCACGCCACTCGGCGCAGTTAGGACGGCGTCTTGAATGTCGCTAAGTGATGCGAACCGAGCCAGGGTGCGTACGAGATATTCCGCCTTGCCTTCAGTGGCAAAACCGGCAGAAGAGTCCACATTCTCCTGAGCCAGGCGGTCACTCACTTGTTTTAAGGACAGACCATAGGCCTGCAGGCGGCCTTGGTCAACACCTACCGATACCTCTCGTTCATAGCCGCCGTCCAGGTCGACGGAACCGACACCAGCCACCTGTTCCAGGCGATCCTGGACAACCTCTTCGGCGATGCGGCGAAGTTCGCGGAGGTCTTTGTTGCTGGTCAATGCTAAAATAACGATAGGTCTGTTGGCTGTATCAATTTTCCAGACAACTGGAGTTTTAGCCTCGATTGGCAACGTGTCGCGGATGCGGTCAATACGGGCCCTGGCGTCATTGGCCGCAACATCAATGTCCGTTCCCCAGTTGAATTCAATATCTACCATCGAACGGCCTTGCATAGAACTGGACGATATTTTGCTTACATTGTTCACCCGGGCCACCGCTTCCTCGATGGGGCGGGAAATGAGGTTTTCAATTTCTTCCGGACCGGTGTTTTCCATGGTGGTTTGCACCACAATATGGGGCGCAACGATATTGGGCATTAAGTCAACCTTTAGTTTGGTATACGACAGTAAACCGAGGATAACAACGGCCAGTACGGCCATTGCAACTGTTATCGGGTGACGGGTGGAAAACTTCGCGATAACCATTATTTATCGCCACCTCGTTTGCCGCTGGCTACTTTATCATTGTCGTTGAGGCTTTCGTGTCCCCAAACGCTGACCGGCGTTTCGGGAGCTAAGCCGGATGAAATTTCAATTTCCGTGTCGCTTTCCAGGCCGGTAACAACGGGAGTCAGCTTGGCGGCGCCGTCCTGGATAACAAAGACGAAAGGTTTCTGGTCACGGATGATCAGCGCGTCTTTCGGGACTTTAACCGCCTGGTCGATCTGTTTATAGGACAGGTTCACCCGGGCAAACATCCCGGAGCGGAGCTTTTGGTCAGGGGTGTCACAGAGTATCCAGGCCTTAAAGGTGCGGTTTTTAAGGTCGGCGGCCGGGCTGATTTCGCTGACAATGCCGGCAAAGGTTTGGCCGGGGTAGGCATCCACGGTGAATGTTGCGGTTTGCCCTATTGCCAGTTTGGCAATGTCACTCTCGCCGACGCTGATTTCCACTTTTACCTTTGAGGTATCCACAAGGGTCATGAGGGGCATGTTGGGGGATGCCATATCACCCAACACGACGCGTTTGTTAAAAATGTAGCCGGAAAAAGGGGCGGTCAGGACGGTGTTAGCCAACTGCGACTGATACAAATTGATTGTTGCAGAGGCTTGAGCCACCTGGGCGTCATAGACGTAATACTGCGTATTGGCGTTATCGAGCTGCTGTCTGGCAGCGGCGTCTTCTTTGAAAAGATTATTTAGCCGGTCAGCATTGACGCGGGCGTTGTCCCGGTTAGCCAGGGCCTGGTTGCGGTTGGCCAGCGATTGATCGATCTGGGCGCGAATTTCCGCGGTCTCAAGCTCGACCAGCGTTTGGCCGGCTGAAACAAAAGTGCCGTCACTTACCCCCAAGAATTGAATACGGCCGGATGTTTTGGCGGCAATGGTGGCTTCCTGGATGCCTTGGACGGTACCGGTGGTGCTGATGCTGGCGGCAATGGGGCCAAGCACGGCTTTTTTCACTTCCACGGTGGTGACGGCTTTGCCCGGTTTGGCCGTATTGGCGTTTGCTTTGGCATAATTGCCGTAAATTCTCCAGCCGATAACGGCAAGCACAAGTAAGGCAACCCCGGCCCACACTAATTTTTTATTGTTCATATCCCTTAATCCTTTCGCTGCTGTCAAGAGTTCCCGCCGCTTTTAACAATTTGGCATAACTGGTATGGTAATCGAACTGCGTCTGGATGAGGCTGTTTTTGGCGTTAAGAAAAGCTACATGAGAATCCAGAACTTCCACGTTTGTGCTAAGTCCTGACTTATAGCGGAGTTGGCTGATACGGAAATCATCATCCGCCTTCGCCGCCGCTTTGCGGGCGGTGGACAGGCGTTTGGCGGCATCTTGGACGTTGAAGTAGGCCTGGGTGACTTCTAGTAAGATGTTGTCCATAAGTTGGCGCTCTTGCGACTGACTGATATTTAGGTTTTTTTGGGCCTGGGTCACCCGGCTGGATGTTATTCCACCGTCAAAAGCGTTCCAGTTTGCGCTGATCATAATGGACCATGAGGTATAACCGGGTGGAAAAGGGTTGCTTTTCGAGTCGCCGTTCCATTCGTAAGCGCCGGTCAGATTAACAGTTGGCAAATTTCCGCTTTGAGCGGTGGTAATCGCCGCTTTCGCTCCGCTTATCTGGGCACTCATGGCTTTAAGTTCGGGGCGGTTTTGGCGGGCGATGCCGAGATAGCGATCCAACTCTTCCAGCTGATAAGTAGCTGACAGAATATTGCTGACGGTGAAACTAGTATTTAAATCAACACCCATCACATTGCAAAGACTTGTTCTGGCCAGTTGGACATTATTTTCGGCCTTGGCCAGGCTTTGTTCGGCAGCGGCCAATTCCACTTCGGCCCGCAGTACGTCGGATTTGGCGACAATGCCGTTTTCGTAATTGAGGGAGGCATTTTTTAGATGGGCCTGCATTTGCTCAAAGGACTGGCGGGCCAGATCAAGTGAGTTATAGCTTTGTAGCAGAGTGAAGTAAGCTGTGGTTGTATCCAAAATCAAGTTTTGTCGGGTTTTTAGTGTATTGGCCTTGCTTTGTTCAATGTTTTGAGCAGCCTGTTCCCGGTTGGCTTCCAGACGTTGCCCGGAATACAACGGTAATTGCAAGGAAAGTTTGGTGCCATAACTGTTTTGCAGCTTTTCATTGGTAGAAACTGTTTGCCACTTGTTGGAACTAAAGTTATAGGCTTTTGTCTGATTGCTTTCAACATACTGGCGACCGGTTGTTTCGGATATCGCCAATTGCGGGTTAAAGGCGTTTTGGGCTTCTTGATAGCGGGCGGAGGCAAAATCAACTGACAGCTTGGCCTGGAGGATGCTCTGATTGTTTGCCAGCGCGGTATTGATTGCTTCCGTCAGCGTCAACACGCCAACTGACGTTGGCATATCCGCCGGAGCGGCTTTTACGCCCAGTGGGATGACTGTTAAAAGCAGCAGCTCAAGGAATAGCAGCATAAGTTTTTTTCGCATGGCTTGATCTCCTTCTCGCGGTAGTCGCCAATAACCCTCGCGCTATGCGAGGGTTATTGGTTTATGGTTTACTGATTAGCTGGCTGCTGTTGCTGCCACCTGGGGCCGTAACCAGGGCCTCTGCCTTGACCGGGACCCATCATGCCAGGGCCTCTGCCCATGCCCGGACCGCCGACAATACCGTTTTGCATGCGGTAGTTCATACGCTCCTGCATCCAGGCGGCGCGCTGGTCGGCGTCGGTCTGCGTCATCACGCCGTCAGCCACGAATTTTTGCAGAATCTGCTTCTTGATCTCCATCATCTGGTTGAACAGCGGGACTAGTTCCTGTTTCTGCGCATCTGTCAAGTTGACTTGCTGAGCGTAAGGTTGAGTCGGTTGTGGCGTGGGTGCTGCCGCCCAGACCAGCGATGCGGCGAATGTTAGTGCCAGTAGACCCACAACGGTTAAAAGTAAGGCTTTTTTCATTTGTATGACCTCCTAAAATTTTGTATCTGAAGTTGGAGTTTCTCCAACGGTTTTTAGTATAAACGGCAAATGCGCTAAAAGTGTGCCTCAATTGTAACGGAATTGTAAAACTGCGTGGACTAGCAGCAGGGTTTTCCGGACCGCAAATCGTTATACAGCCGGGCCGCGAGCGAGGCGATAAAGTCGCTGGCATAGTCACTGCCTTGGTCGGTCCGCGTATAGATGCTGATGAGGATTTGGCTCTCGCCGTCATCCACCACGCCGACATCACAGAGAATATCATCCAGTTCGCCGATTTTGTGCATCACCGTGCCTGGTAAAAAACGAGGGAGTTCGTCATTAAATATGGTGTTGGCCAGTGCTATTTTGAGGGTTTCGGATTTTTCTCTGTCTAAGAAGGTATCCCGATAAATGCGTTCAAATAGAGCAGCCATTTCATATGGTGTGGTAACACTGGAATATTGGTACTGCTGGAAGGATTCCGAGTTGTGGATTTTCGTTTGCATTAGGCCTAAGTCGGTTACCAAACGGGATAGGGGTTGGCAAGACCGGGCATCGATTTCGTCCAGCAGTTCATAAAAGGATTCATTGTCGCTGATGCGCATCATGCGGTCAATCGCTTCGTCATACCTATTTTTGGCGGCTGCGTCCGCATAGGGGTACAAGTATTTATAGGTAGCCAGGGCGACAGCCAGTTTGCTGGTGGACGCGGTGGGGAAGATCAGTGTTTGGTTATAGCCAATCGTCTGGCCGGTCTTTAAGTTTTTGGCAAAGAAGCCGACAGTACCATCAAAATCAGAGGCTGGGGTGGATTGAGGAGTATATTGAGACTCAGGAAAAGGTTTTGAAAGTGTGGGCGCTTCCGGCTGATGGAGACTAGCCTGGATATAATCATTTGTTTGATTTTTCATCGCCGGCGACAAGGGATTGGATAATGCTGTACTAGCGGCGATATAGAAAACGAAAGCCATGGATAACAACAGTAGTCGTTTTCTTTTCATTTCTATTTTTGTGATCATCTCTATCATCCATCCTTAACTAGAAAATGGTGTATTCCACTCAATACTGCTAACATACGGCGAAACAAATTGCTGTTGCTGAGACTGTCAACGCAGTAAACTTTTTGCCGGACAACAGGTGAGCCGTAGGTTTATACCGGAAGAATGCAATCAAAGAGAGGAACAGCGCGGCGTAATAAAAAACCAAAAGATATGTCGCCTCGGCAGGAGTTGCAATGAACCCGGCTGACTTATATAAACTGGGGACCGACAGAAGACGTAACCCTATGGCTGCATATATGGAAATAGTGATCACAGTCGCGATGTCCAAGAGCAAATCCATACTGTACCAACGCATGCCATTTACCTCCTTGTTTGTATGTTGAGGCTTGTTTGTATGAGGCCTGCAGCCCCGCCCATACGCTAAAGTGCTTACTTCTCGTTATATTGTTTGTTGATTATATTATAATATTATAATATAATCAACAAACTTTAAGTGATTTTTCTAAAAGGATACGGATGCGAAAGCCGAAGGGTGTGACGATTCCGGTTGAATTATATACACTGCTGTTTATAATCGTGCATGCCATTGATTTTAGGATAGGATAAAAGTTTCGCGAAAGTATGGCAAAATTGTAACAAAAGTGTAAATTTATCAATCTGCAGACAAAAAAGAAGAAGGCTTAGCCTCCTTTAAAAAATACCATTATTTACAAATTAAACAAAAGCTAACCAACCGGAAAAAGGATAGTAAAGGTGGTGCCCTGGCCGGGGTTGCTGTCCACGGAAGCTGTTGCCTTGTGCCGGTCGATAATTTGCTTGGCGATGGCCAGACCTAAACCGGCTCCGTTTTCTGTCCGGCTATGGGATTTGTCTACTTTGTAAAAACGGTCCCAGATATATGGAAGGTCTTCCGCCGGGATACCGCTGCCAGAGTCGGTTACCGCAAGTATAACGTTACCTTGGCCTTGGGTTACCGAGATCATAATATGGCCGCCAGCAGGGGTATATTTGAGCGCATTATCCAAGAGGATGAGCAATAGCTGTGTTAGCCGGTCTCCGTTTCCCAGAATATTGGATACGGTATCTTCGCCTGAAAGGCACAGGGTGATACTTTTTTGCGTAGCGGCTTGTTTTAGCATATGAATGACACTATCGGCAATTGCCGGCAACGGAATGAATTCCACATTCCAGGCCACTGTCTCACTTTGCAGGCGGCTCAAGTCCAGTAAATCTTTTACCAAATGTTCGAGGCGCACCGTCTCATCCCGCATAATACGGAGATATTTTGTTGCCTGCCCGGGGTCATCGACAGTTCCGTCCAGAAGCGCTTCAGTGTAGCTTCGCATGATGGTGAGCGGGGTCCTTAGTTCATGGGATACGTTGGCGACAAAGTCGCGCCGCAGCTTCTCCGTCTTTTCCATTTCGGCCATATAGCAGCCCAAGTCTTGCGCCAGCGCGTTAAAAGCGTGACCGAGGCGGCCGACTTCATCGCCGCTCGTCACCGCTACCCGAGCGGTATAATCTCCTGTGGCCATCGTACCGGCCGCTTCCTGCATCGCTTTCAGCGGTTTTACTATGGCACGGGTGAGACGATTTACCACCAGCAGGGCAAGGAGCAGGGCAGCGATACCGCCGCCGCCGACATAATAATAAATACGCTGCATGAATGCGTTGATGCCTGTCACCGGCGAGTTGAGCAATACTGCGCCGCTTACAGTGCCGTCGACCTGCTTGATGGGAACGGCCACCACCACCATTTTTTCGCCGTAGTAAGGCTGTTCCATGGTTTTCGTCACGACCTGACCGTTATATACCGGGTCCAGTTCGTTAATCAGCGAGCGCATGCCGCCGATGGGCTGCAGGCCCATGCCGCCACCCATCGGCCCATGGCTTCCCGGTCCGAAGCCGGGACCGTACGGATGGTTTCCGGCCATGCGCCGTCCGGACATGGCCACGATTTGGCGGGAATCGTCCAATACCCATATCCGGGCATCCAGATATTGATCGGCATTGGCGAGATAGTCGCCAAGTCGGTCCAGGCCGCCGGATTCATCCTGGAAAGTCTGTACCGTGTGGGCCAGCTCCGTTCCTTTCTTAAGCAGTTCCTGCTGTTTGCCGGACAGTATCTGGTCCTTGATAAACAGCGAGATACCGCATAGAACAATCCCTAGCGTCACCGTAATGACCAGCATAAAACCGGCCAGCAATTTTAACTGCAGGGTGTTTCTCATGATTTCACCTCGAAACGGTATCCGATTCCCCATACTGTTTTTATATCCCACGGCGTAGTTTCATTGGCTTCCATTTTTTGCCGCAGACGGCGGATGTGGTTGTCTACCGTGCGGGTTTCACCGCAATAGGTATAACCCCAGACTTTTTCCAGCAGTATTTCGCGGGAAAAAGTCCGTCCCGGCTTGGACGCCAGGCACCACAACAGTTCCATTTCCTTGGCCGTCAGCGGAACGGACCGGCCAAAGGCAGTAAGGGTGTAATCGGCGATGTTGATGTCAAGGCTTGGGAAATGCAGCCAGTCGGCGGAGGCAAACTCGGTATTCGGCACCCGCCGCAGCACGGCGTTGACTCTGGCGACCACTTCACGGGGGTTGAAGGGTTTGGCGATGTAATCGTCGGCTCCCAGGTCCAGCCCTATAATCCGGTCTTCATCTTCCGCCCGGGCCGACAGCATAATGATGGGCACTTGTGAGTACTTGCGGACCTGGCGGCAAACCTCAATACCGTCGAGTACCGGCATCATAATGTCCAGGATGATTACCCCCGGTTTGACTTGTTCCACTTTCCGGATGGCTTCCACGCCGTCCGCCGCTTCTTCCACCTGAAAGCCTGCTTTAGTAAAATACGATCTCATGACTTCGCGGATTTTATCGTCATCATCTACGACGAGTATAGTCTGACTGCTCATGGCATACCCTCCTTGACTGGTTTCCTTTGACCTCAAGTGTAAAAGGAGAAAATACACGATTTTGTGCCCTAACTGTAAAAAATATGTGAAATTTATTATTTTGTCGGATTTACACATTGCCGGAAGAAGGGCGTTAAGTGTTCTAGGTTACAAGTTAGGGAAGAAGCAGGCCAGCAAGTTGTCCAGAGCTATGTCGTGGATGGGGTGTTCAGCCAGCCATGCCGCAATAATTTTACCGAGGGACTCTCGGGAATAGGCTGTGCCACTGAGCGCCGCTTCCAGGTCATCTATGTCGCCGGTGGCGAAAAAATCCCCGAATATTTTGCAGTGCTGAATGGTTTCATTTTGTATGTTAAGCAACACTTGCACAGTACCACCGGCAAATTTTTTCTTGGAGGAACGGTTATAGGGAGGGAGTGTGCCGTAATTCCAGGCGGGGTCCTGATAGCGGCTGCGGGCGAGAGCCTCAATAGACTGGCAGTCGGCAACCGAAAGTGCGTATTTGCGATAGTCGGTTCCGGCGTGTCGAAAGACGGCCTTGAGTAAGATGTCCTCAAACTCCGTTATGGTGATAGGCTGCTTTAGATAGGGGCGAATGGTTGTAACTCGGCTGCGCACGGACGGAACAGCGGGGGGGCTATATTTCGCTTCAGGGCCGGCCAAGGCTTGGGCCAATATTGTCAGGTCGGTATCAAATAGCAAAGTGCCGTGGTGCAACAAGCGGCCATGATGTAGGTACTGCGCGTTGCCGGAAAACTTTTGTCCGTCGATGGTCAGATCATTGCGGCCGGAAAACTTGGCCTTTACGCCCAGAGTAGCCAGGGCATCGATAACTGGAACGCTGAAGCGGAAAAAGTCCTTGTTTCGGTTGCCGGAAGCAGCAGTGATGAAGGTAAAGTTCAAGTTGCCCAAATCGTGATACACCGCGCCGCCGCCCGAGAGGCGGCGTACGACTTGGATGTGTCGGTCGGCGATAAAGGGCTGATTGATTTCGGCAGCGGTATTTTGGTTTCGGCCGACGACCACCGTCGGAGCGTTGCGCCATAGAATGACCAGGTCATTGGCGGCAGGCTCGTTTTTAAGAAAATATTCCTCCAGGGCCAGATTGAAATAGGGATCAGTGCAAGGGTTGACAATATGCAGCATAGGGGTTAGCCTCCTCCGTACGCAAAAAAATGTGTTAAAAAATAGACAAAGTGAATTGACAGAGAAACGATTTCGGCATATTATGATGTTGAATATATTATAATTTTATAAAATAATAATATAATAAGCAAGTTGTATTTTGTGGTGAGAGGTGAGTGAAATATGGCGCAAGTATATGAAGTGAAGCTGGCTATTTTAGGCGGAGGGCCGGCTGGCTATCTGGCGGCCGTTCGGGCCGCGCAGCTCGGAGCCGATGTCGCCATTGTCGAGCGCGACCAATTCGGCGGCGTGTGTTTAAATCGTGGCTGCATTCCCACCAAAGCGCTGTTGCGTACGGTGGAACTGGCGGCCCTCGGCGGCAGGGGGCAGGAATTTGGCGTTACGGGCCAACCATCTGCAGTGTCCTGGTCTGCAGCGCACAGCCGGAAGAGCCGGGTAGTTAAGAGTTTACGACTGGGTGTTGAGCATTTGTTAGGAAAGGAACAGATTCATATCTTCAGGGGCCAGGGGAGCATTGTAAATTCCGCGAGGCTGGCAGTTGAAACGGATGAAGGTACGGTAACCATAAACTGCAGGAACATGCTGGTGGCTACCGGATCTGTGCCGGCGCGGCCCAATATTCCCGGTGTACCATCGGCGGCAGTGTTGACTAGCGATGAACTGTTGTCCCTGGAAGAAGTACCAAAGCGTCTGGCGATTATCGGCGGCGGAGTAATTGGCCTGGAGTTTGCCCAGATGTTTAACGGACTGGGAACTAAGGTCTCCATCATCGAAATGGCGGAGCAGGTGCTGCCGCAGGAAGATGCGGAGATGGCCGGAGAAGTGCTTAAAAGCTTGAAGCGGCAAGGCATGCAGGTCCATTTATCAAGTGCTGTCACCGAAATCATTACCGCCGAGACGGGGACGAAGGTCAAGTTTAAGACAAAAGACAAGGATAACCAGGTAGAGGCCGATTATGTACTGCTGGCGACTGGGCGCAAACCGGCTGTGCCGACGGAATTGGTCGCTCTTGGCGCGGCTACCGGTGCGCAAGGGGCGCTGGTCGTGAATGCGCAGATGGCGACCACCATCCCAGGAATCTACGCGGCAGGCGATGTGACCGGTGGCAAACTGCTGGCCCACAAAGCTTACGCCGAGGGCCGGGCGGCAGTGGAGAATGCGTTGGGCTCTTCTTGTGGCGTGAATTATCAAGCAGTTCCGTCCTGCGTGTATATCCAGCCGGAACTGGCAACCGTCGGACTCAATGAAAACGAGGCTGCCCAGCAGGGGCGTGAGGTAAAGCTGGGGCGGTTTTATTTCCGCAACAATGGTCGGGCGTTATGTCTTGGTGAGAGGGACGGGCTGGTGAAGGTAGTCGCCGACAGCCGGACCCATGGTATTCTGGGTGCGCAAATCTTTGGCCCGCAGGCGACTGAGCTGATATCCGAACTAACCTTGGCGGTGGCAATGGGCATTAAAGCCGAGGTGTTGGCCGACCTTGTGCATCCGCATCCCACATTAAGCGAGGCGGTGATGGAGGCCTGCGCCGATGTCGTTGGCCGGGCTATTCATAAAGGATAAAAACGAATAAAGCGGAGGTGAGAAGATGTCGGTCCAATGTTTGCAGTGTGGGATAGCTTCTAAAAGAGAGAGTGGGCTTTGGTGTGAGAAATATCAGTTTTCGGTAACAGAGGTTGACCAAAATGCCAAAAGCGACTGCCGTTACTTTATGGAGGTTGTCATAGAAGATGGCGAGCCGCTAAGCGCCCGACAGCATCTGATGCTGAAAGAAAACGAACTGGCGTCGCGCAAAATGCGCGGTACGGTTTAATTTATGGAGGGATGACATTATGGGAGAAGAAGAAAAAAAACTACCTGGTTTTATTATGTGCGTTTGCACCGGCAAGTGCCCCGGCTTCAGCCAGATGGATATCTGGGACTTTATCAACCAGGTACGGGTCGAACTGCCGGTGGAATACGGTTTTATTCACCCACAGCTGTGCGAGGAGGATGGGGACCGCTTTTTGGCCGACATGCTGCAAGCCGACCGGCCCATGGTTATCGGGGCCTGCGCCAAAAACATGCAAATCAAAATGTTCCGGGATGCCTTTAAAGCGGCAGGCCTTGATGTCAACAAAGATTTGGTGGCTCTAGACATTCGGGACATGACAACCGAGAAAGCCGTCCAAAAGGTATCCGAGGCTTTGGAAGCGATGGGGGGAGAGGTATGAGCGAAGAGACTTTCATGGGGGTGCCAAGAGACAAGATCGACTGGAAGCCCACGATTGACTACTCAAAATGTAACTATTGCATGGAATGTGTTAAGTTCTGTCCCCACAAGGTTTATCAGGTGCAGGAAGAAGCAGAAATCAAGCTGATTGTGGCTAACCCGACCAACTGTGTTGTCTTTTGCCGGGCCTGCGGCAAGACCTGCGGCCTGGATGCATTGTCCTTTCCTAATAAAGCGGAAGTATCCAAAAAGATTAAAGAAATGCGCACGGGAGGAAATGGCAATGACTAAGAAATATGCCGTACTCCCCTGCAACGGGCTGGATAAATGTGCCGGTCAAATGGCCAGGGAAATCGCCCTGACCGTATGCGAAAAAACGGACAGCCAGCTCATCTGTCCGGTCTTCTACCGGGTGGCCGACGCAAGATATAACAAGATCGCCAACGAGAATCCGCTATTGGTGATCGACGGCTGCGCAACCCGTTGCGCGAGCAAACTTGCGGCGGAAAAGAACTTGAAAATTTACCGAAAAATGACTGTAACCGATGAAACGCAAAAACATGGCGTAACACTGGCGATAGAACCCTTACGGCTTTGGGAGGATGAAATAAACTTGTGTGCGGCACTGGCCGCCGAACTGATCAAAGAAGAGGACGTTGCGGAAAGCATGGCGGCTGCCGTTATCTATCCGGTTCCCGGCGATTATCTCATCCATACCAAAGATAAATTTATGTTTCGCATTCCTCCGGAAGGCTTCTACTTTACCGAGAATGACTGTTGGGTACAGCCTGTCGGCAACCGTGCAAGAATTGGCGTCGCGGATTATGTGCAGCAGAGCCTGTCTGACATCATGTTTTTCACGCCGCCGCCGGTCGGGGTCGAGGTAGAGCAGTTCGGTGAAGCGGGCGCCATCGAGTCCGGTAAGGCAGTGTTCGAACTAGTCTGCCCGGTCAGCGGCAAGATTGTGGCAATCAATAAGGAACTGCTGAATTCCCCGGAGAAGATCAACGAGAACCCTTACGAGCAGGGCTGGATAGCCGAATTGGAATTGACCAATTTTGATGAAGAGAAGGACTTTCTGCTAGATGCGGATGGTTACTTACAAGTACTAAAACGAAAGGTGGATGAGTTTCATGTCAATCAACGAAAAGGTTAAAGTCATACCCTGTAGCGGAATGGGCAAAGTTTTCGGCTTGATGGCCAGGGAGGCGGCACTGCGGACTGTTGGCCAGCTATGTCCGGATAAGGCGGAGACCATGTGCCTGGCATATGTCGTGACCGGGGACGCCGAAGCGGAGGCCGGCATTGACGGAAAACCCTGTATTACGATTGACGGTTGTCCCAAGATGTGTTCGGCTAAAAGCGTAGCGATCATCGGCGGTGATATCAAGGAGGAGTTCAAGGTCTTGGACATCATGAAAGAGCACAAAGGCGCCCAGCCGGGCACTGCTACCGAATTGACAACGGACGGCTGGACGATTGTAGATAAGATTGCAGCCACATTGCACGAGCGCGTACAGCAAATTCATGGAGAGGGGAGATAGGAAGATGGCGGAGGAACTGAAAATCGGCGTGGTATCTTGCAGCGGGGAAGATTGCCTGGGAGGGACGATTTCACGTCTGGCCACGCGCAAGATGCTGGATGAAGTACGTCCGGACAAAACGGTCACTATATGCTTGCCGCTCTTTTTGGCCGGCGGGCAGGAGGAAAGGATGTTTGCCAAGACATTTCCGACAATCGCCGTGGATGGCTGCAACAAGGCGTGCGCCAAGCGAGCGACGGAGAAATATAGCGGTAAGGTTAACGGTACAATACTTGTATCGGATATTATCGGCGATACGGTTTCCGAGTCCGCGGCTCTATCTACGAGGGACGTAACGGCCGAGCATCAAACCATGGTGGATAAAGTGGCGGCGGAAATTACCAAGCAGTTTGACGCAATATTGAATGCAAACAGTAAAAACCAAGCCGGCTCGACAGCTACTTCCTGCGGTTGCAGCTGCAGTGGCGGTTGTGGTTAAAGAACGGTAGTATTGCTATATAAATTGATGCGAATAGAACAATCGGGTAATAGTGCAAATATATCGTAAGGGAAGGATGAGCTAATGATACAATTCAGCACAAGAAAACGGATGGCTATAACCGTGGTAATTGGCCTGGTAATGGTATTCACTTTTTGGGTTGTTGATAACGGAAATAAGGCCCAAGGCATGGAACAATTTGAACAGGTTTTACATAACGGCCAACCTACGGTGCTTGATTTAGGCTCTGGCACTTGTGTGCCTTGTAAGATGATGAAACCCATTCTTGACGAACTGGGTCAGGAATATGAAAACAGAGTCAATGTGGTTGTACTGGAAATTGGCGATTATCAATATTTAGCCCGCCAGTATCGGATAAGGGTAATTCCTACCCAAATCTTTTTTGATAAAGACGGAAACGAATATTGGCGGCATGAAGGATTTTTACCGAAAGAAGTGATAAAGACAAAACTTAGGGAATTAGGAATCGATTGATGGAAACAATTTTGACGTTTCTTTCGGGCTTACTATATTCGGCGCCGATCGTCGCTTTGGCGGCGGCTTTTGCCTGGGGTATTTTAAGCGTTGTTTTAAGCCCCTGCCATATGGCCAGCATTCCGCTGGTTGTCGGCTTTGTTAGTCAGAAAAACGGTAAATCACCAGGCAAAGCTTTTCGCATATCCTTTCTATTCGCTATTGGCATCTTAGTTGCAATCGCCGTTCTTGGTGCGATAACGGCCGCCATGGGACGGTTAATGGGGGATATCGGAAGCTGGATTAATTATTTGGTGGCAGCGGTATTTCTGTTTGTTGGTCTGTATTTGTTGGAATGGATTGAATGGCCTTGGGCAGGTAGGGAAATGAAGTCAGACATCGGGGCAGGATATATGGCTGTCTTGGGTATGGGACTGTTGTTCGGGATGAGTTTGGGTCCCTGCACTTTCGCCTTTATGGCGCCTATATTGGGGATTGTCTTCGGAGTGTCGGCGGCCCAGCCTGTTTTTGCCATGGCAATGCTGGCCGCTTTCGCTCTGGGGCATTGTTCCGTAATTTTGTTAGCCGGTATGCTAACCGATCAAGTTCAGAGGTATTTGAATTGGACGGCGCGAACCAAGGCAGCGATAGCAATACGGAAGGTTTCGGGACTGCTGGTGATTGTGGTTGCCGGTTATCTTATTTATCTCGCTCTTTGACTGTTCGGCCAACTGTCCTAAGTCACAGCCACCCGTTAAACGGATGGCTGTGACTGTATTGGGGGGAACACTTTAATATGCTATCAAGAATCACATTGTGTTTTTTGATAGCATATATTATAATATGATAAAAAGCTAATATATTTAATTTGAAGATTAGTAGATGAGGAGGAGATGTTTATGCACAATCACGGACAGGATCATCGCGATCACGACCACGACCACGGTCATACTCACGGCATGCGGCGTGAAGGCAACAAAAAAGGTCTAACTATTGCGTTGTGTATTACCTTTGGAATTATGATCGCTGAGGCGATAGGCGGGTGGATGACCAATAGCCTTGCGCTACTTTCGGATTCAGGCCATATGCTTAGTGATGTAGGGTCGCTGGCATTAAGTCTCATGGCGGTCTGGTTCGCCGCGAAGCCGGCGTCGCCCAGCAAAAGTTATGGCTACCACCGATTTGAAATTTTGACAGCTTTCTTGAATGGCTTGGCCCTATTCGCCATTGCCGTAGTGATTATTTGGGAATCATACAGCCGGTTTATGGAGCCGCCGGTGGTTGATAGCGGTCCCATGATGATTATCGCCTTCATCGGGTTGGTAGCGAACATGGTCAGCGCCTGGGTGCTTTTACGCCAGGGTGATGTAAAAGGAAACATCAACCTTCGTAGTGCCTATTTGCATATGATCAGTGACGCTCTCGGCGCAGTCGGGGCTATTCTGGCCGGCTTTTTCATGTATCAATTCGGCTGGTATATCGCCGACCCCATCATCAGTGTAGTGGTATCACTGATGATTTTGAAAGGAGCCTGGTCAGTGGTCCGGCAGTCTATCCATATTTTGATGGAAGGTACGCCGGGCAAGACCGATATTGCTGAGATTACCGCCGTGCTCGCCGCCATTGACGGGGTGGTCAATGTCCATGATGTCCATGTATGGACGGTGACCTCCGGTTATGAAGTATTCAGTTGTCATATGCTAATCCGCAAAGGATTCAGTCCGTCAAAGGTATTGGCCCAAGCTGTGCCGCTAATGGAACAGCAGTTTGGTATCCGCCATACGACAATTCAAGTGGTGGAGGAGGATGCCGACGTGAGCTGCTGGGGCTGCCAAGGCGGAGTTTGCACCTTCTCGGTGGCGCAGTAAACTGATCGAGGTTTGAGGTGGAAGTCAGTGGATATTTTGTTCTTTTATGGGCTGGCCGCAGTCGGGGTATTGTGGTCCTATACGAAAGACCGGCAGAAAACGAAGCAGTCACTAAAAAAAGCATGGAAAGCTTTTGATACGATCCTGCCGGCTTTTGCCGTAATATTGTTGTTAATTGGCATAATCCTAGCCGTGGTTTCGCCTGCTGTCGTGACGGCGTTATTAGGAGCTAATTCTGGCATTTACGGCATGATTATTGCTGCTATAGTCGGGTCGATCGCTTTGATTCCAGGCTTTATCATTTTTCCTTTGGCTAAAACGGTACTGGGAATGGGAGCAGGCATTATGCAGGTGGCAGTATTCATATCAACGCTGATGATGGTCAGTGTCGTAACTGCACCAATGGAAGCGCAGCTATTCAATCGCAAGGTTGTGCTGCTACGTAATGGGTTGAGCCTGCTATTTTCCTTTGTGGTCGCAATTGTCCTGGGGAAGGTGGTGGGATAACATGGCCATATTGAAACGCTATAAGTGGGCATTGTTATTGCTGATAGCTGACGGAGCGATATATGCTTGGAACCACTCGCTGGGGATGAATATTTTCATGCAGACGTCCGATAGTTTTGTTCAGATGTTAAGTTTCATCCCACCGGTTTTTATTATATTAGGATTACTCGATACTTGGGTGCCCCGGGAACAGGTGGTCAGTCACCTGGGGCCTGGCACGGGCATCAAAGGTATGGCGCTTGCTATATTGTTGGGAGTTGCTAATGCCGGCCCTTTATACGCTGCCTTTCCAGTAGCGGCAGTGATGCTGAAAAAAGGCACCAGTTTGTTCAATGTAATTGTGTTTATCGGTGCGTGGGCAACCCTAAAAGTCCCGATGTTCCTGTTTGAAACCCAATTTCTCGGTGGATTGTTTTCGGTAACCCGTTGGATATGCAGTTTGACCGGTATTATATTGATCGCTTTTGTCATTGACAGACTGTTGTCTGACGCTGAAAAACAAGCAATCTATGCTAAACATTAGCAATCATAAAGCGAGTTTCTGAACCGCATAATAATATTAGAAGATTATCAAGCTGTAAATCCGGGTCATAGAACCCAGAAATATAAGGAGGCAATATTTATCATGATGCAGGCAAAAGACTATTTCGAGGTAGGGCTCAAATTCCACGGGCATAAATGCCCGGCTATGCCGCTGGGACTTCGGGCAGGGGCGGCGGCCATGAACGCCCTTGGCGTGGAACGCTCTCAAGACAAGGAACTGGTAATGGTGGTGGAGACTGGCAATGATCACGCCGCCGGTTGCTTTGTCGACGGGCTGATGACCGTTACTGGCTGTACTTACGGGAAAAGCAACATCAAGAAAACTTATGTTGGAAAAATGGCGTTCACCTTGATTGACACCAAACGGCAAAAAGCAGTACGCGTCCAGCTTAAACCGGAGTTTTTCGGCAAGATGCTGCAGTCGCCCTTTGTTCAACAACGCAAGCAGGGTGTGCTGCCGCAAGACGTGCCGGCAACGATCACCGACCCATTGGTTGACGGGGTTATGAAACGGGCCGAAGAAGAATTTTTGGATATCAGTCCTGTATTTGATTATGTGTTTGAAAAAACCAAAGGCACATTTGACACCGAATTGTGCGAGGCATGCGGTGAGCGCGTATTTGTGCACAAACTGCAAAATGCAAATGGGAAAAAAGTCTGTATCCCCTGCGCGGAAAAACTGAAATAAACATAGATATGATAAGGTCGCCAGTTACGCTGGCGGCCTGTAATGGCGGTGAATGACAATGATTGAATTATGGGCTGGCCTAGTCACTTTTACGGCGACCACAGTATTGACGGTCGCCGGGGTAGGAGCCGCATTTATTTTGGTTCCGATTTATCTGGCGTTGGGTATTGAACTCCATACGGCCATGAGCACGGCGCTGTTACTCAATGGTATTTCCATGATTTTTGCTTCGATCACTTTTGCCAGGGAAAAGCTGATTTTATGGCGGCTTGCTCTACCTATTATACTTGCGGCCACGGTATTGTCGCCGGTCGGTGCTTACGCCAGCCAGTATGTTCCGCGCAGTAACCTGTTGCTATTATTTATTGCATTTCTTATATTTGCCGCATCGATGATGCTGTTTTATAAACCGGGTGGTAATAAAGGTAATAAAAAGGATGAGCAAGCTGTAGCGCTTATCAGCCGCAATGTTAGCAGCAATGAGACAGAAGGCGTAAAAGGCATGTGGACCATAGGCGCGCCGGTGGGTGGCGTAGCTGGCTTTATCGGTGGACTCCTGGGGGTGGGCGGCGGCAACATCATCGTGCCGGCATTAGTTTGGCTGGGTATCCCCGCCAAGAAAGCTTCGGCCACCAGCTCGTTTATTGTTATCTTTTCGTCGCTGGCGGGGTTTGCCGGGCGGGCCTCTCTTGGCAATCTGGACGGCGGGCTCTTGGCCTATACAGTGGCCGGTTCAGTGGCTGGGGCGCTGCTCGGCTCCTGGCTGATGAGCAAAAAACTGCAGAATAAACACGTTAAGGTTATTATCGGTATCTTGCTGTATGCGATTGCCGGTAAAATGCTGTTTGACCTATGGCGCTGAAATAAAACCAAGTTTGGGAGGAATGAGGCATGGAACTTCGTATTGAGCCAGCGGCTCGGGAATATATTAAGGCGAAGTCGTCAGACAGTATAATCATGCTGGATGTGGTGGAACGTCCGGGCGGGGTTTGAAGCGGCGGCAATTGCGGGCAAGCACCCCGCTACCCGTCCGTGCGACTGGGTAAGCCGAAGAATCCGGAAAACTATGACAGGATTGAAATCGAAGGGATTAACATATATTTCAAGGCAAGTTTGACTGATTTATTTAGCAAGATAACAATAAAGCTGGAAAAACTGCTATTCATTAAATACCTGGTGGCAAAAGGCGATAAGTAAGGCCGCAGAGATTCTACTATACACTTGGGGGTATTTTTGTGTTACAAGATTTTGCAAATATATTGGTATATCAATGGATAGGACTTGTACCCGGAACAACACTAGGGGAAGCGTTAAACTTCTTCGTTTATGACACTTTGAAAATTTTTATTATGTTGACGGTGATTATTTTTGCTGTTTCGATCCTTCGTACTTATTTCCCGCCGGAAAAAACCAAGAAGATTTTAAGCCACAAAAGTGAGTTCTTTGGAAACATTGTCGCTGCGTTACTCGGTATTGTCACACCGTTTTGCTCTTGCTCTGCCGTGCCAGTATTCATTGGGTTTATCGAGTCCGGAGTACCGCTGGGCATTACATTTTCCTTTTTGATTTCAGCGCCAATGGTAAATGAAGTAGCTTTAATCATGCTGTGGGGCTTGTTGGGATGGAAAATTGCAGCAATCTATATTGCCAGTGGTGTTACAATTGCCATTGTCGGGGGATATGTTATCGGCCGTTTCAAATTGGAACACTTGGTTGAAGATTATGTATATCAGATTAAAATGGGTGACACTGAAATTATCGAGCAAACCTTTGCTGATAGATTGTACTATGCACGGGACTATACAAAAGAAATTCTGAAGAAGGTCTGGCCGTACATTATTGTGGCAATTGCCATTGGTGGAGTCATTCACGGCTACGCCCCGGAAGATTTTCTTGCTAAGTACGCGGGGAAAGATAATCTCTTTGCCGTTCCGCTCGCCGTCTTGATCGGCGTGCCGCTATATTCTAATGCCGCAGGTGTAATTCCAATTGTTACTGCTCTTATCCAAAAAGGAATGAGTTTGGGAACTGCTTTGGCTTTTATGATGTCGGTTACAGCGCTTAGTTTTCCTGAAATGGTTATTCTGCGAAATGTGCTAAAGCCAAAACTACTTGTTGTTTTTATTGCAATTCTAGCAGTCGCTATTGTCTTTACTGGGTATTTATTTAATATTATAATATAATCATACTTTAAAATTATGGTGTAATGGTAAAGACGTTTTCTGTTAGTATCAGATACCAGTCCTTAAGGTTGCCAATACTGCAAAGTTTATTTTTGGTAGCGATTGGTGCTAATCATTGATATCGGTTATTTATTGAACCTTAATATTACAGGAGGATATTATAATGGCTGAAGAGATTGTTACTAAGCTAACTGCGGATTTTTTCAAAACGCTTTCCCATCCGGTACGGGTTAACATTCTGCGTATTCTGAAAGATGGCGAACGCTGCGTGTGTGAGATAATTGATGAACTGGACATCGAGCAGTCGAACCTGTCGCAGCACCTGGGAGTAATGAAAAAACAAGGTCTGCTGGAATCAAGGAAAGATGGTCAAAAGGTAATGTACCGTGTTGTATACCCTTCAGTATTTGAAGTAGTCAGCGCGGTGGAGAAGACGCTAAGTGAGCAGATTTCCCACAGTCAAAGTTTCCTTAAGTTTTTAAAGTAAGGTAACTGCAAGGTATTGATTTGTTGCAGTAAAATAAAAATATAAACTGGAGGTAATGTAATGAAAATCGAAATATTAGGTATGGGCTGTCAAAAGTGTAATAATCTTTACGAAAATGCAAAGCAAGCAGCGGTTGAATTGGGTCTAACACCGGAAATCGTCAAGGTGGAAGACATTAAAGAAATCATGAAATATGGAGTCATGACAACACCAGCACTTGTTGTGGATGGCATCGTGAAGGTTGCCGGTAAAGTGCCCGGGAAGGAAGAAATCAAAGGTTATCTTAAGTAAGAAGGTGTATGTTGTGGAAAGTTGCAATTGTTCAATAAAACTTCCATTGTTTTCCACCTGTTCCGGTTGCTTCAACATTCAGATAAATTGCCAATCTCGCCTGTAGGCAACTAGAGTTTGAAGGTCAAGGCAAACTATATTTGCCTTGACGGTATCGGCGGCTGCGTCAGCGGCATTGTTGAAATTGCCAAAGCATTGCAGAAGGTAGTGGCTATCGACGTGGGTGTGGCGTGAAGTGCGCGCTTAAAGCCTTGGAATCGGCATGTTCCATTTATGCATCACACATTGTCTTGACGGATTCGGGAATTAAGAAAAATCCTTCGCTTTTCCCCGATCGGGAAATTATCGCTAAACCCAAAGGTAGGATTGTTGCGATAGTTGAAGAATGACCTTGGTTATAGCAGTGTCTGGCTTTAGGGGCAAGCTAGTCTGGATTGATAAAAAGGAGGAGAAAGAATGGCTAAGATAGTGGCTGTAAAAGCATTGGAAATTCTTGATTCTCGTGGCAATCCGACAGTAAGGGTCAAAGTTCAACTGGATAACGGCATAATCGCTTCGGCTTCCGTACCTTCTGGAGCATCAACCGGGGAAAATGAAGCACTTGAACTAAGGGACGGAGATAAGCGCCGTTATGGTGGGAAAGGTGTATTAAAGGCCGTAGCAAATGTAAATGACAAGATTGCACCTCGAGTAATTGGCGAAGTTGTAACAGAGCAAGGTAAGATTGATAAAATTATGATTGAACTTGATGGGACACCGACCAAGGCAAACTTAGGTGCGAATGCTATACTGGGCGTTTCCATGGCTGTAGCCAAAGCGGCTGCTTTGAATGAAGGATTGCCGCTTTATACTTATTTGGGTGGCAAGGGCGCTAGCCGATTGCCAGTACCCATGATGAATATTTTAAATGGCGGTAAGCACGCCGATAACAGTGTTGATTTCCAAGAATTCATGGTCATGCCGATAGGCGCGCCCACGTTTGCCGAAGCCCTGCGGTATGGGGCCGAAACTTTTCATGCCTTGAAGAAAATCCTTGGGCAAAAAGAATATGTTACTAGTGTTGGGGATGAAGGCGGTTTCGCCCCGAACCTAAAAAGTAATGATGAAGCCTGCGAGGTTATCATCGAAGCTATTGAAGCAGCAGGCTATAAGCCTGGAAAAGATATTGCCCTGGCGCTTGATCCAGCAGCTAGTTCCTTTTTTGAAGGTGGCATGTATAACCTAGTAAAGTCAGGGCAAGGCAAAAAGACCAGCGCCGAAATGACTCAGTTCTATATGGCATGGGTTGAGAAATATCCTATATTATCTATCGAAGATGGCCTGGATGAAAATGATTGGGCCGGGTTTCGTGGACATACAAAAGTTCTAGGAGACAAAATTCAGATAGTCGGCGACGATATTTATGTGACCAATACCAAGTTTATCGCCCGAGGAATTGAAGAAAAAAGCACCAACGCAGTGCTGATTAAACTCAATCAGATTGGTACGGTGACCGAGACTATCGAGGCTATAAACTTGTGCCGGAAAGCCAACTGGGGCTATGTGATTTCCCACCGCTCCGGAGAAACGGAAGACACTTTCTTAGCGGATTTCGCAGTGGCGATGGGAGGCGGTCAAATCAAGACTGGCTCGGCCTGCCGTAGCGAGCGGGTAGCGAAATACAACCGGTTACTCGAAATTGAGGCGGATTTGGGGACGGCCACCGTATTTCAAAATCCTTTTAAATAGTAATTGCTAGTTGACGGTGTAGGCTGGTTACTGTTATAATTTGATCATAATTTCATGTCTGGGGCGATGGAGTTCGCCATAACCTCGCGAAGAAGCGGTAATGACTCCTACCAATAAATTTTGGTAGGAGTTTGTTTATTGCTTAGAACTGAGCAATAAACAAAGACTAGGAGGTAATGATGGAACAGAACTTTGCTATTGCTGCTGAGTGGGTTTTCCTGGCCCTCATAGCCACGGTGATATCGATTCGCTTGGGGATATCAGTGGCGCTCATTGAAATTGCAGTTGGTGTTGTTGGCGGAAATGCCATGCACATCGAAATCACATCATGGGTAAACTTTCTTGCCGGGTTCGGTGCGGTTGTCTTAACTTTTTTGGCGGGGGCCGAAATTAACCCTGACAGTTTGAAAGACAATATGAAGGAAAGCCTAGCAATTGGATTTTTCTCATTCCTGTTGCCATTCCTGGCTGGTATGGCTTTCGCTTACTATGGTTTTGGCTGGAGTATTAACGCCTCGAAGATAGCGGGTATCGCCTTATCAACTACTTCGGTTGCCGTGGTTTATGCTGTTATGGTTGAGACGGGATTGGCTTCAAGCCGTCTCGGACAGGGTATTCTAGCCGCTTGTTTTGTAACAGACCTCGGGACCGTACTGGCGTTGGGCCTATTGTTTACTGGTTTTTCTATGAAGGTAGTATGGTTTACCGGAATTATGATTGTGGCCGTTTTATTGATATCACCAATAGCGGCCAGAGTTTTTAAGTGGTATGGCGGACGGGTAAGCGAGCCGGAAATTAAGTTTATCTTTCTCGTTCTATTGGCTCTGGCCTATTTGGCAGTTATCAGCGGCAGCGAGGCGGTGCTGCCCGCTTACATCATCGGTATGGCTATGGCCCGATTTTTCCTTCAATATAAGGAAACGCTGCACAAGATGCGGGCAATTGTTTTCGCCGTTTTCACACCTTTTTACTTCATAAAGGCAGGGGCCTTGGTATCGGTTTCCGCTCTGTATACCATGTCAGGAGCGATCATGATCTTTTTAATCATAAAGGTTGCGGCCAAATTTATCGGGGTTCTGCCCGTAACAAGGTTCTTCCGTTACGATAGCCGGACGGGGATTTATACAACTTTATTAATGAGTACGGGCTTAACCTTTGGCAGTATTTCGGCTTTGTACGGACTGGCGAATAATCACATCGATGCCAACCAGTACAGCGTATTGATCGCCGCTGTTATCCTCAGTGCCGTGATTCCAACCGTCATCGCCCAAAAATGGTTTTTCCCGCTTTGGGCGGAGAGAGAAAATTATGTTGAAAATGAAGAAAAATTGGTGGAGAGAGGTGCGGAGCATGGAAATTAAAAAAATTTTAGTGGCGTACGACGGATCGGCAGGTAGTCAGAAAGCATTGGAATGGAGCATTATGCTGGCGGGTAAACATGAGAGCGAAATTGTTGTTGTTGCGGTTGTGAAGCCTCCCGAATTCAGCCCGAGCATTGATGAAGTTGATGAATTTTATGCTGACGGGGAGAAGCATATCCGGCCACTGCTAGATAAAGCCGTTCAATTTTGCGGAGAGCAAGGCGTTTCGATCCGAGCCGAAGTCCTACGGGGCCATCCGGCGGAAAGTATTGTTCGTCACGCCTATGACCAATGTTTTGACGTCATTATAATGGGAACGCGCGGTATCGGTGGATTTAAAAGCCTTGTGATTGGAAGTGTTGCGCAAAAAGTTGTTACTTACTCCAAAGTTCCGGTTTTAGTCGTCAAATAATCTGGAATTACGCGTGTGAGGAGAAAAGGATAAAATGAAAGAATTAGACGAACTACGAGAATGCCTGGACCAACTGGAAGAAGGGTATTGTTCCCTTGCTCGCGACAAGGTAGATTGTTTTATAGCAGACGCAGCGCTGATAAACACTAGGGCTAGGCTTGAAGATGTGTTGACGAGAATAGAAACTATTGTTAGAATGGCTCAGAATCTTGACGCTTAAAATATAGAACTAAAAGGAGAATCTATGGAACATCTTTGGCTAGTTTTTGGTCTTCTATCAGCTTTAACCGCTTCATTAGTTGCAGTGTTTGGAAAGATCGGGCTGCAGTCAGTTGATGCGAATACTGCGACTGCGGTTAGATCAATAATTATGGCTGCATTTTTAGTTATAGTCGTCGCAGCCCAAGGAAACTTGAGTCAAATACCATCAATTATTTCGGATAAAAAGGCAATTGCTTTTATTGCTCTTAGCGGAATAGCCGGAGCCTTGTCATGGCTATTTTACTTTTTGGCTCTTAAGTTTGGCAAAGTATCTCAGGTAGCTCCGATCGATAAGCTGAGTGTTGTTATCGCTACAATAATAGCGGTTACAATACTTGGCGAGAAGATTAGTATGTTAGGTGGCATCGGTGTTGCTCTTATCGCGTTAGGAGCTATACTAGTCGCGATAGGTTAATGAAGTGCTAGGCACGGTCATCAAATAATAGAATTACGGAGGTACTTATATGCCTAAAATAGCAAGCTCGGCTAAAAGACTAAGAATCTACATCGGGGAAACCGACCATTGGAAAGGCAAGTCTCTATATCATGCCATTGTTCTTAAAGCTAAAGAATTGGATTTAGCCGGAGCCACTGTTTTTCGGGGAGTGATGGGCTATGGCGCAAATAGCCGGATACATACGGCAAAAATAGTTGATCTATCCAGCGATTTGCCTATCCTAGTAGAGATTATTGACAGTGAGGAGTATATTGCCAAGATAATGCCCTTCTTGGACGAGGTGGTTCAGGAAGGCTTGGTAACCATTGATGATATAGAGATTATCAAATATGGCAACAAGCCTCCAAGAAAATAAGTTGATCTAGTGAGAGGTGCAGTATATGCTGAAAGTATTTGCAGTAGCTTTGGGAGGAAGTATTGGAGCGGCTACAAGGTATCTTGTTTCAACTTGGTCGGCGGAGCGCTTTGGCAGTGACTTTCCCTATGGTACTTTAATTGTAAATGTTGTCGGTTGCTTTATAATCGGGGCTTTTCTGGTACTTGTGACAGAGCGGGTTATAGCCAATCCCTATTGGCGGCTTATAGTAGCTGTCGGATTTGTCGGTGGGTTGACTACTTTTTCTTCTTTTGGCTATGAAACGTTGAAACTGCTGGAAGATGCTCAGTTGCAGTGGGCAGCTTACAACGTTATAGCTAATATGGTTTTAGGTTTTTTTGCTACGTGGCTGGGAATGACCATCGCAAGGGCTATATAACAGACCTGATTTATTTTCGAGGAGTTAACTTATGTATTTGCTATTATTCATAGGAGGGTTTATTGCGGCGGCAATTTCCGGGGCGGCTGGTTTTGGCGGAGCCTTGCTGTTATTGCCGCTTCTAACGCAAA
Source organism: Selenomonadales bacterium 4137-cl (assembly GCA_032334055.1). Classification (NCBI taxonomy): domain Bacteria; kingdom Bacillati; phylum Bacillota; class Negativicutes; family Acetonemataceae; genus Anaeroselena; species Anaeroselena agilis. The sequence goes on from JAUOZS010000001.1 coordinate 710,690, forward strand.
CAATCGGTCCGACCATGGCGGTACCTGTACTTACAATCGCTCAGCTTATCGGTAATCTTTCCAGGGTATATTTTGGTTATAAGGAAATAAAATGGCGACCTGTGGCTCTGTTTATTATTGGAGCAATTCCAATGAGTGTGATCGGGGCACTTTCGTTTGTCAACATTCCCAAAGAAATCGTCACGAAAATAATTGGCGTCGCGGTAATATGCTTTGTCATACTTAAGCACTATCAAATTATCAAGTTTGAGGGTAACAAGCGAACCATGATAATTGGTGGCAGCTTTGTTGGTCTTTTCTCCGGATTAGTCGGTAGTGCTGGCCCTCTTGGAGCCGCACTTTTCCTGGCACTCAATTTATCGCCGGTATCATATATATCAAGCGAAGCGGTTACTGCTGTAACAATGCATATCGTCAAAACGATAGTATATCAAAAATATCTAGATATAGGTTTGGAAGCATTAGAACTAGGCCTTTTTATTGGAGTGGCAATGGTCGCGGGAACTTGGGCCGGGAAAAAAGTTATTGAAAAATTGCCGAAAGAAATATTTGTAAAAGGGGTAACGATACTTTTGCTTATCATAGGGTTAGAATTGGTTTTATATGGATAAAAACTTATAAAGAGTCATTTGTGGCTTGTGAGGGGTCAGTTTTTTGGCTTGCACCATAAGCAGAAAACAAGCCGGTTGGGGTGGGTTATATCACCTTGACCGGCTTGTTTTCATGTCGGCATAGATTTTGGGACTGTGTTAAATGGTGAAGCTAATTTGAAAGAAAAAGCATTTTCTTTATCGGCTGTTTTTGCCTTAATCAACGAACAAAAAAAGTTGTTCCGCTGGTAGCGATATCAATAGTTCTTGTCCAACAAAAAATGCAGGTATTTTGCCAAAACTATCACCGGCAATGTCTGCTTCCAATAAAATTTCCATTTTCGTCCCCTTAGATGGCTGCAACAATAGAATCTTGCCCTTTCTTTTTTGATATATGTGCTTTACCGTGCAAAAAAACTGATTAGCACCAACTAAATGGTCGCTTTCGTCGACGGACGATTCGGCCTTAAGGACAATATTTTCCGCTCGTATCCCTACGGTAACAGCGGATTTTTTTTGCAATTGTTCGGAACTGGTATTTGTTACATGTAGAGTTGTTCCAAGACTAGGACAGAAGAGCTTCACCTTATCAGCCATTAGATCAACAACTTCGGCGGAAAATAAGTTCTGTACTCCGAAGAATTTAGCGGCTTCTGTATTTTTAGGACATTGATAAACGTGATGCTTGTTGCCCGATTGAACAACTGAGCCGCGGGAAATAAAAGTGACTGAGTCGGCAAGAAAGAACGCTTCCTCCATATCGTGGGTTACAATGAGGATGGTGATTCCGTATTGCTGCTGCAACGTTTTTAGTAATAACCATAGTTCTCTGCGCATGGCCTCATGTAGTGCTGAAAAAGGTTCATCCAATAGTAGCAGCTTATTGCCCGGAGCCAAAGCTCTGGACAAAGCAGTGCGTTGACGTTCACCACCGCTCAAATTCTTAGTGGAACGATCCAAAAGATGGCTAATTCCCAAAGAGTGGGCAAGTTTATCGATTTCAGCATGCTTGCCTGAAGAAAGGTTCTTCTGCATCCGCAGTCCGTACTCAATGTTCTCCCGAACCGTCATGTGAGGAAAGAGTGCCAAATCTTGGGGAACATAGGCCAGTTTTCTTTGTTCCGGCGGCAATGTCGTAATATCTTGACCAAACCAGTAAATTCTGCCGGATTGTGCTTTGCGCAGTCCGGCGATTGTTTCCAATACAAGCGTTTTCCCGCTGCCGGTCGCACCTACCAACGCGTGGCAACCACCCACTGGGACCGAAAAACTTATCTGTTTGGCCTCGAAACTGCCAGCTCGTAAACACAATGTCTGAATATCAAGCATAAGTTCCCCTCTTTACGATAAGCCTGGCTGCATACAATACGCTGAACCCGATAAACAGCAAAATACAAATCGAAATGACAGCACCTTCAATGTCGGATATTGCCAGTCGCATATAGACGGATATCGGTAATGTTTCCGTACGCATGGCCATTGTACCGGCAACCGTTATAGTAGCGCCGAATTCTCCGATTGCCTTCGACCAGGTAAGAATGGCAGCAGCAAAAATACCTCGTCGACAAAGTGGCAGTGTCGTCGTGCGGAAAGCGGCAAAGGACGAAGCTCCCAGTGTCCTGGCTACAGCTTCGTAACGGGGAGGGATTTCATCCAAGGCGGCCTTGACCATGCGTGCGGCCACGCCTACTACGGTTATAAACTGGGCCAGAACAATGCCGTAGACAGTAAATACAAATTGCTGGAGGTTGGTTTGTATCCACTCGCCAATGGGGGTATTAAAAAATATTAACAACATCGCGCCAATGGCGGCGGGAGAAACAATCATCGGCAATTCCAGCATTGTGTCAATCAGTGTTTTGCCGAAAAACTCATAGCGCGAGAGGGCATACGCAGTCGGAACCGCTAACAGCATTGCCAGCCCCATGGAAACTGTCGCAGCGAGAATACTTAGCTGGATAGAGAATACCATCCGCTCCGACAGCAGAACCTCCCAAAAGCGAGTCCCGGAAAAGAAATATGCTAAGGACACCGTCAATACAAAATATAAAAGGAAGGTAGCAGAAACTGCTACCATACAAAGTTGTTTTAGTTTCACTTCTTTAACCACTCTTTAGGCAACGTGTATTCTCCTCCGACCGGACGGTCTTCGCCGATGTAGGCGACTGCTTCAGCAGGAGTCATAAAGTATTGGTACTTTTTAAAGGCAGCTTTGCCTTCTTCCGATTGCAGGAAATCAATAAACTGCTGAGCCAATTCCCGGTTTTCCGTGTATTTGGAAATTGCAATGGGGATATAGCCAATGCGCAGGGTTTCAGACTGCTTTAGCTTAATAGTTTCAATTTTTTCCGGGTCCCAATACTGAAATACGCTCCAGCCGATAACCGCATCTACGGTCTTTAAAGAGACTGCGGTAGCTGTTTTTTCGCAGCTTTCGGTATAATTGGCGATGTTATCGCGAAAAGCTTGTTTCTCTTCCGGTGTAAAGGTTTTTTCAATAATCTCCACAGCATATAGCCCAACACAGACACCTTCGGGATTGGCAATGGCCACCCTTATACCAGGCCGCGTTAAGTCTTTTAGGGTCTGAATGTTCTTGGGATTTCCCTTTTGCACATTAATGGAATTAACCAGATAAACGATTTTTTGCTCTGTTTCCGGATAAACAACGCCATCCCTTTTAGCAGTCTCCATAAAGTCCGAGGAACCTGGGAAATACAGGTCGCCTTTTTTTCCAAGCTTCATTTGCGACAGCACATAACCTGAGCCGCCGAATACGGTATCAACCTTTACGCCGGTTTTTTGCTCAAACGCCTTGGCGGCAAGTTCCAGTGGTGGCTGACTGGCAGCCCCGGCGAAGACCATCAGGTGTTTTCCGGTAAGCGGAGCATTGTTAGGTGCCGGATTAGACGATTGCTTGCCGCCTGAGCAGCCGCTCATTACCAGTAGCGCCATACTCATCATTATGGCAGCGATGATTGTCGACCAATGAGATTTCAATTTAATCATACTATGCATCTCCTTGCGATAAAATTATGGATTTTTTATTCCTGATAGACCGACTGATGTTGCAGTCCGCACCTCCCTTTTCGAAATTCAGGACCATTTATGAAAGTTTCGCAAAATACTGGGTAGTTTTAACCATCTGGCTTACGTATGAGTTCTCGTTGTCAAACCACGCTGTGATTTGTATTTGATATGTATCATCTTCAATCTTATTAACCATCGTTTGGGTAGCATCAAACAGTGCGCCATATGTGATGCCAATTATATCGGACGAGACGAATTCTTCTTCCGTATAGCCGAATGAATCTGACGAGCATGCCTTCATAGCTGCGTTGATACTTTCGACCGTTATGTCCTTTCCATTAACGACTGCGATAAAAATAATCAAGCAACCTGCAGCCACCGGAACTCGCTGGGCTGAACCGCTAAGCTTGCCAGCAAGCTCCGGGATCACAAGCCCGATGGCTTTGGCAGCTTCTGCGGTGGTAGGGACGATGTTAATCGGTGCGGAACGCGATCTTCTTAAGTTGCCTTTTCTTTGCGGATCATCAACGATCATTTGCGTTGCTGTAAAGGCGTGGATCGTAGTCGAGATGCCGCTTTGGATTGGTGCATAGTCATTCAGCGATTTAGCCATTAGCGCCAGGCAGTTCGTCGAACACGAAGCGGCCGAAATGATTTTGTCGTCCGGTGACAATGACTTCTCATTAATACCGAATACAATGGTAGGTATGTCCTTCCCGGCTGGGTTAGAGATAACAACCTTCTTCGCACCGGCATCAATATGAGCCTGCGACTTAGCTTTTGACAAATAGGCACCTGAACATTCAAGTACAACATCCACGCCAAGCTGCCCCCAGGGAAGTTTTGAGGCGTCTGCTTCTTTATAGATGTTAATCTTTTTTTGGCTAACGCTGATATAGTCTTCGCCGGCTTCTACCTCGTCAGCCAGTTTATATCTCCCTTGCGTAGAATCATGCTTTAAAAGATACGCCAACATGGTAGCGTCTGTTAAATCGTTTATTGCGACTACTTCATAGCCGTCTGAATCGAAAATTTGCCTAAATGCAAGACGGCCTACCCGGCCAAAACCATTGATTGCAACTTTAATACTCATATCTCAAATCCTCCTAGAGTCCGTTTTATTTGAAAAAGGTACAGATCAAACTAATGATTTGAGGAAAAAACGTCATTACTACAACGGCACGGATAATCTGCATAACGACGATATCGGTGTTTTGCACTCCCATATCCGAGGAAATCAAGGCCATATCAGAGGCACCGGCGGGAGTGGTAATCAACATTGCTTCTTTCTCGGTAATCCCATGCATTTTGCTTATAATCTTTCCTGTAATAAAACAATTTGCAGCATATCCGATAACAATGACCAAAATAGGCAATAGGAGATAGCGCATATCCAAGATGTCTGCCATCATAATGCTGCTTCCAATATACGCGCCGCTTAAAACCTGCGCTCCTTGTTTGGCCCAGCGCGGCAGATAAGCAAAATCAAATGTAAGCTTTAGAATGAGAACAGATATAATCGAAAAGACAAACGCCCCTGCAGGTAGGCCTGAATATTTCCCCGCAACCCCAAAAATAATTGCTACTACCATTGTTGCCGCAAACGCTGCCCAGGATTTGGTTTTTGATTTTTCCCGTTTCCCGGTAAAGGCTTCTCGTCTATCATCGCTTTCTACAGTTTTTTTTCTGCTATGGTAAGCCATAATCATCGACGGAAATATGCCAATCCCCAATACTTGACGCACGATTTGCATGACCGCAACTTTCGGGGCATCGGCTCCCATGACCGCTGCGATAATCGGTGTGTCGCTGATTCCTCCGGGAACGGCTGACATAAGCGATGTTACCAAATCTAAAGGACCGATCCAGTAAATAATTGTGCCTGTAACTAAATTCAGCACCAGAAACGTAACAAGCATAACGATAGTCGGTTTCGCTATGTAGGGGAGGCGCTTTAGATCACTTTTCTCTACAGTACCGCCAATGAACGCTCCGGCGATAATCAGCGTTACGGTCTTGGTTTCACTTGGCATATAAGCGGCCCCGAATAAAATATTGATCGCAGCTACGCCGATCACAGCACCAATCATGAGTCCGCCAGGGACTTTCATTTTGTAAAAAGCGTAACCTACAATTCCTCCTGCCAGGAGTGTAAGTAATAAATTGACCATCAACACGTCTCCTCCCAATCCGGAAATGCACGAAATGATACGAAACAGCACATGATTTATAAAAAGCATGATTTAACAGGCTGTTTTAGAATGGATTATAGCACGCGAATGCGCGAAAGACAATTATTAAGTCGATAAAATTAGCCGACCATTGGAATAAATGTGCGAAATGATATATAATGGTGTAAAACAATATATAAAAATGGGACGGATGGTTGGCGATGGATCATAATAAAGGGCTGTCCACACAGCAGGTGGCAGATATTCTACATGTGAGCAAAAGCACAATCTATGATTTGATTAAAAAAGGCGAAATCACATCCTATAAAGTGGGGCGTAAGGTTCGCTTTACCCAGGAAGATGTAGATGACTATATCGCAAGGGCAAGGAGTCTGCAGGCAGCATCAGCAGCGAAAACTTATCTTCCAAATGATTTGATGGTTGGAGCCAATCAAAGTAGCCAAAATTTTATTATTTGTGGACAAGATGTTATCTTAGATGTTCTGTCAAACTATCTGCGGCTAAACGGCATATCTGCACTGCGTGCGTATATCGGCAGCTATGATAGCCTAGTCTCCCTATATCAGGGGAAGGTTCAGGTTACTGCGTCTCATCTTTGGGATGGCGACACAGACGAATATAATGTTCCTTATGTTCGGAGGCTGCTCCCTGGGATTCCGGCAGTTGTAATCCATTTGACTTGTAGGGTGCAGGGATTCTATGTTGCAAAAGGGAACCCCAAAAATATTAGGACGTGGAGCGATCTGGCACGAGATGATGTTGCTATGATTAACAGGGAAAAAGGAGCAGGCTCCAGGGTGCTGTTAGATGAAAATCTTCGACTGCTTGGCCTTAGTGGCGCTCAAATCAACGGGTACTACAATGAAACTTCATCGCATTTGACAGTAGCTAGTGCGGTGAGTAGCGGAGAAGCAGATGTTGCAATCGGAAACGAAAAAATCGCAAGGCAAGTGGATAATATTGATTTTATTCCAGTAAAAAAAGAACGTTATCAACTTATTGTAAAAAAAGAAGACCTCAATTCACATGAGGTCATGACCATGCTAAAGATTATCCGTTCCGCAACATTCAAGAAAGAATTTGCCAACATTGGGGGGTACGACACAACTGACATTGGGCAAATTGTGGCTGAAACATAAGTAATATTCTTAAGATAGAGCTGTTGTTTTTTGGTCAATTCGCCAGAGTTGATATCCTTGACAAGCATCATTTTTTGAGTGATGAATGCTTGTCAAGGAGGATAAGCGCATGACAAATGGACAAAGACAAAAGATTAAAATGTTGCGGTACCAAGGTGTTGGGTATGGAAAAATAGCAAAGGCTACAGGGCTATCAAGAGATTCGGTTAGGAATTATTGTATTAGAGAAGGCTTAAATGGCTATGCATCAGAGTTGGTGACGGAATACCGCGAAGTATTGAAAGAGGAAATGCTTTTTGTTGTTTGCCTTAATTGCGGCATGAAGCTTGAACAAAAAAGTTGCGGGCGGAAACGCAAATATTGTTCATTAAGTTGTAAAAGAGAATGGGAAAAGGACCACCGAACGGCATATGTTCTTAACTGTGAATATTGCGGGAAAGAATTCAAAGCGTTAGGGGTCAGCTGGCGCAAGTTTTGTAGCCAAGAATGTTATCGTAGAGATCGCTTTTGGCGGGAGGAAGATGCCGCAGAGGTTGCTCAGAAAATTTTACAGTTTAAAAAGATAAATCATTTGCCGGTGTGGCTTAGAGAGTTGTTGCTATCGGATGCTGAGGAATGAGTGGGTATCCTCTATTATGGAAAAGCGTGGAAACACGGTATGGTGGGTATGCGCTAATTGATTTGAAACAGTATGTGTTTAGCTGTTTTTTGTAAAACGGGCAGTTTTCGGCTATGAAGCGGCATAGTGTAAAAATGTGGTTTTTGGTGCACCCCCTTATTACCCCCGGAGCGTATATGTAGTAATAGTTATGCCGTTTTGTATCACTTATCTATCAAAACACACGTGGAGTCGGTAGTTTTGCTGCAAAGAAAACACAACCATTGAAGCCTTGCGTAGCAAGGTTTCAATGGTTGTGGGAAAATATAGTATATGCTTCCCCAGACGTAGTTAGAAAACATCGGATTTTCAGGTTTGGCGTTTTACATATTAAACAGTATGAAAATCGACTCGACAGGATGGAAATGGGAAGGGCCTATGAATCCTTGATTTATAAGGGGTTATAGGCCGTTCTATCATATCAGCCCTGAATTTACTTTCCTTTACCGGAAAGACAAGCTCGGGGTTTTTTCTTTCTGTCAATGGTCTGGATTGCCAGTTTCATTGGATGTCCTTCTAGGATGTACATTGAATTCATGATAATCGAATGAATATGAACTGCGTCTAGATGTAATTTGCAGGAAAATATGAATTAATGAAAAATCAGATTAGTAGGGAGATTGCTAGTGTGGAGGCAACTGATGTTCAATAACAATATATTTCGTTATCTAGAAACTATCGAGAGAATAAATAGATTCAGCCAAATGAGCTATTCATCTTCAGCTTATCAATATTTAAGCGGGCAATATGTAAAACAAGCCACAGAAATATTTCGAGCTTGGACCGAAAACGGTGTTTTTAGAATTACGGAAATGATGAACCAATTCCACAGAAATATAAATGAATTTGGGAATATTAATCAGCAATATTCTGCTATTATGGTCGAATTAGGATGGCCTCCTTATGGAGGACTATATATTCCAGAGATGAAGAAGATCATTAAAGCGTATAACCGATTTGGTCCAGAAGCAATACGAGAAAAGGTTGATCAATTATTCATTGAGAGATTTGATGCGGATGAAATTGAAAAGCTCTCAGGCGAGTGGGGAAAGAAAAAATGGCTTGCAAAACGTATGCCTATTATAAGACAAGCTGTTACTGCACATAACGCAGGGAATTACTATCTTTCTGTACCAGCCATTTTACCGCAGATTGAAGGTATTATTGTCGATGGATATTGTCATAATGGCAGAATGCCTGGAAAAATGCTGAAAGAATATTATAAAAAACTACTGGATGAGTCTTATCGATATTCATTTGATCAAAAGATACAAGAGTTTCTTTTTCATATCATTCTGGTTGACTTTGAACATGGCATAACACCTAAATCTTTCTTAAGTCGTCATGCAATTCTTCATGGTGGTGATACTGACTATGGTACCGTTACCAATTCCCTGAAATTAATACTGCTCTTTGATTATCTGCAGGGTAAGCTTGGTATTGTGACGCTGCCTTCCTCTCATTGCTATCATTTAGTGGGGTGTCCAGTAGTCCGGCGTTTCAAAAATAGAAATCCCCAATTGGAAATAAAACCATATGGAGAAACGTACGCAGTTGAGAAAAGGAATAAGCCATGTAAAATTTGTAAGCCCAATATCGCTATGGGATAATGTCTGTCCGATATTAGGGAGGCTATAGCTTTATAGTGATCATAGCTGCGCCTTCCGGGATTTCGTATTGGCGGGACGCTGTTTTAGGTTCTTCGATCAACTCCAGTTCTGCGGCAAGACGATAAATATGTTTGCACGGAAATTGGCGCTCATGAAAGTCCGGGCATGAACATGATTCGAGTGAAACTGAATACCCATTAATCTTGGCGAACTGATTCTCCTTCGAAAAGTCAGCAATATCGAATTCTTCTTCAAATGCTCTATGATATCGGGCTTTTTGACTCCAGACCTTGTGTACGCCAGGGTCCCATTTGCCCCAATCATCGGTCGGTTCATATGCTCGCAGTAATACCATGCTCTCATCATATTCAGTTTCTGGCTTATAAAGTTCAATATACCCAAGATAGTTTGCAAGGCTGTATATATGCTTGCAGGGCAACTTTCTTTTCACAAAATCATTACAGTTACACTTGCTTAAAGTTGTTGAATAGGGCTTTTTGCCGGAACCAGCAAAGGTACCCGTCTGTGTCTCCATATTAACTTCTAATGGTTGATGCTTAGCCTTGTTCGCGGAAATCTGTCTCTTTATTTGTTCGGGTTTGTTATGCAAATCTGTAGGCCACTGTGCCCAATGCTTAACTTTTACCAAAGTATCTATACCGGTTGTGCTCATCTTTACTCCCCTCTAACAATTAACATTTGTTGGTTGTTTTCTCCAGAATGATAAATTTACCTTTTTCTTTATAGAACAACATTGTATATTTGAAATGGCAGTATGATCAGGCATAAGAAAAAGCTTTTTAGTAATTATATGGAGGATGAAGTATTATGAGTCGTGACAATTTTGACATGACTACAAAGGAAACGCTTGCTAAACGAGTCGGTTTTAGATGCTCCAACCCTAATTGTAGAAAATTAACTAGCGGTCCGCAAATAGATTCAGCAGGATCAATTAATATTGGCGTTGCGGCACATATAAGCGCAGCATCTTTAGGTGGTCCAAGATATGATTCTCAGCTAACCTCAGAAGAAAGAAAATCAATTGACAATGGCATATGGCTTTGCCAAAATTGTGCCAAACTGATTGATAATGATTCAGTACTATATTCCAGTGATATTTTGCTTGAATGGAAGCATCTCTCAGAAAAAGCTGCTCTGTTAGAAATACAAAATAATGGCGTGATTAATCTTGTAGATGATCGAGAAATAATTAAATTTTTTGCGCAATGTTTTGACCGTCCAGCGTTTCAAGATCCATTTGATCAAGAAGGGTCAATGGAGAATTTTGATAAAGCTATAGAAGATACTATCACTGCTATTAATACAGGGGCACTAAGAGCAAGGGATGGGGGAGTACTTCAAAAATCAAAGGGGAAAGCCTATTTATCTAATCCATTATGGCGCAGGAAAATGGACGCCATTGGCGATTTACTACGCGCATTACGCGAAAGGTATGAACTAGCTGTAAGGACTAATGATATCCATCTGGGTTCGACAAGTGATGAACGACAGTTTTACTGTATTAACGACAGGCAATTAGGTGCTTGGTTTGATTTGACGCGTGCTGAAATACTAAAAATATTTTCGGAAATATGCGGTGAAGCCGGGATTTCTAGTGAGTTTCAATTCCCACGGCATAGGCGATTTTGGCGGGATAGGTAATAGATTTATTAATGCCCCAATAGTAGCAGCCACAGCGGCTGGGGTCTCTACGTATTGACCTTTTTAAAGTTCATCCTGACTTCAAAATAGTGAATGACACATTGGAAATTAACCTGAAAAGATGAAGGAAAGATAGATATGCTTCTAGCGGTAGATAAAGCCTTTCTGCGAGAGTTTGTCAGCCTTCCATATATGGGGAAACCAGTTACTGCCATAGGGCTGTATCGCGCGGGGTGTGAATGTGATGATACGGCGGTGTTAGTACATAAAAATGTTTTGCTACTGGATGAAGACAAGGCAGCCAAGAAAGCCAAAAAAGAAGGCGACTCGCCCAGAGTTCAAATCGTTGTCATTGCCAAGTTGCTAGCCGAATTTGTAGGTGGGCTAGAGGATCTAGGTGCATTATGTTTTGCGATAAAACACAGAAATAAACAAAGCATTTTTAAACGGTATGTCCTAAGTGAAACAGAACATGGGCAATTCCATCGGTTTATAATAGATTCCATTGATCAGGGCATTGAGTTGTCTGAAATGCTCAATATTCCTCATGTGGATGACTTAAAACGACAATTCGCCCACGACCCGGAAAAATACAATGGTTTTTCTCAGCTATATCAGCAATCTGCTATACAAATTATAGAAGCAGCAAAGAGATATAAAAATCTTGGAACTCATGTCGGGGATATTCCTAACCCTAGGGATTATGCCTATGTGATTTGCGATGCTCTGGATACTTTAAAACCTCAAAAGCGGGAAACGCGGGGGGTGTTGGTACGAGCCTACAATAAAATAAAACATCGATTTTTAGTTTTTGAAGATAGAGAGAGTCTACTACAAGCAATGGAGAAGCAAGATTTAGGTTTAGAAATAGGGTGGTATATGTTATCTAGAAAACCTGAAGATGTTTGGGATCTTTACAAAATGACTATGGGAGTTTCGCAGTGTTTATTTACAGTTGCTGGTTTACTGATAATCCTTGAAGATAATGGGGTAGATTTATAAAAGTGAAGAGAAGTTGATGATTCTGTATTTTAACTGCTGAAAAGTGAAAAGTTGGAGGAGAACTTTATGAATTGCAGGGGTGAGCGACGTAGACAACAAATTGTAAATAATTATTATGTTAAACCAATAGCTCATTTGAGATTATTAAATGGACAAACAAAAAGAAGTGATGCCGAAGCAAACCTTAGTGATACGTATTATATTTTTGAGTGTAAACTAAAATCTAATGTTAATAATATTGAAACTATTATCTGCGGGAGTGGTGCTGGAAAGCATTTCTTACAGTTGTTAAGTCAAGAAAGCCCAGCACTTTTTGATCCACTAAAGTTTCATGGAATGGGAGAAAGTGGTGCAGGCGGAGGAGATACTATCGAGGACAAATGGAACAGTACAGCTAAACAGTTATACAATGCAATTCAATGGTTAATTATTTGTTGGGATATTATACCTAGAGGACCAATGATAGCAATTAAAGAAGAGGTGGTTAGGCTTCACAGCCAGAAACCTACCTTTTCTCAAATTAAGGCAATAAATACTATACTATCCAAAGATCATCAAAGAAGAAAATTGACTGAGATGATTAATGAATTTCGTAAAACAAATGAAATAAAAAGATATGAGTTTGATTTGTTAACTCAAGAGTTGGAAGAGAAAAGGATTGACTCATATTTTTAACGAGAATAACGCCTAATCAGCGACTGATTTTGATTTAATGAAATGAGTTGATCTACTATCTGACTTGGGGAAAATAGTCCTTGATAGGCGGAAATGGAGTGTGCAATATGGGGTTAGTTATTCATAGCTTAGAAATGTTATCTCCTCAAGCTGACCGTGAGTATTATGTTTATATACTTGATTATGGTTGGGATGAACCTTTGTGTAATATTATTAGGGACAACTTTTATAAACTATCAGCTTTAGCATGCAAGACTAAGTCTGCGGTTATTATAGGTACTGGGGAAGATATGGGACATTTTGATGACGAAGTACTGTCTTGGCATAGTATTAATGGAGAAGATGCAACGGACTTACTACCTGCTATTTTGATTACTAAAACAAATCCACATCAATTTAAGAACCGTTCCAGAAGGGCAAGGAACTTAAGTGATAATGATGAACAGTTTAAGTTTGTTTTGATTCCTTTGAGAAAATGTTGCAAGAGTACGACTGATGTAATGCCTTTAATAACTTCAATTTTTAAGGACATACAAAACAAAAAGGATTTAAGCAGATTTCAAATAACCCAAGAACAGAAACACGGAGTGGGAAGAGCCATAGTAGATTCAATTATTTTGGAACCTAATTTCCATGGGATAGGTTTTAGTTTTAAGAAATTCAGAGAGTTTATGGGATAGGCCCTTACGTATAAGGCTAAGACAACTCCAGAAGTCGTACCTGCAAGTGGTTGGCAACCAAAAAAAGCTTGGTGCTACTTTGAATTCTTGTGATTGAATAATACCTCAAGTAGGAAATAATGGATATAACGAGAATACTTATGTACAGAATCACATAGGAGGTAAAACTATGGAATTCAAATTTACGACTTATGAGCCGAAGAAGAGAACTAAGGCTAAACAAGTTGAACCTTTGGCCGAAGTAAAGACGAATGGTCGCATCGTATTTAATAAACTTGCCGCAGCTTTATTGGAAAATAAACCTTATTGTATGCTGGCTTACGACAAAGAAAACAAAGCAATCGGGATTTTACCTATTGATGCCAAGGAACTAAATGCTTTTGCTATCCGGCATACTAACAGTGGAGCTTATGTCGGGGCCAAGAAGTTTTTAAAGGACACCGGCCTGTTGCCGAGTGCCAATGTTGCTCACACCCCGGTAAAAGCAGGACAGTACATAGCCGTAAAGCTATAGGGCGGGGCGGGAGAGATCCCGCCCCCTATCAATTATCGGATAGTAGCGGGATTTTATCGAGCAGTCCAGAAATCCACCAGCGGACCATCATAGTTTTTTGGCACTATTTCCCATGCATGCCATTAATAAGCTCTTTTTTCAGGCTACAAAGAACATTTGAAAGGTCGACTTTGACGGGATGCGGGTTAACCAGCCTGCGGGATTCGTCCCAGAGAGTTTTCAGTTCACGCGCGGTATATGCCTGAATAGCGGCGAGGTTAGCAACCGGGATGAGCCGTCTACCGCCTTGCATGACAAGGGACAGCATTTCTCGTTTTTCATAACTCCCCGCCCTTAAAGTCATCTTTTTCCATGGGTGGGTTTCGTCAGCCACTGTCAAGGTTTCTATCTCGCTAAGCGACTCCTGTCTCAGAGTAATTAGTTCAACCTTAATTTTCCCTGTTGCCTTGTCATAAATCCGATAGACGGCTTTTGTCCCCGGATTGGTAACCTTTTCAGGGTTTTCCGAGATCTTCAGTTTGGGGATTTCGTTGCCTGCCTTATCATATTCGGCGGCAAGCTTGTATACCCCGCCGAGGGCCGCACAACCATCGCCGGTAATAAGCTTGGTACCGACGCCCCATTCTGTAATTTTGGCCCCCTGAGTTTTAAGTTCTTGAACGAGATGCTCGTCAAGGTCATTGGAAGCACTGATAATCGCATTGGTAAACCCTTCGGAGTCCAACATACGCCGGGCTTCGCCGGAAAGGTAGGCGAGATCCCCGCTGTCTAAACGAATTCCGTAACGCAACAGCTTAATGCCGCGGCTCTTAGCGAGTTGGAACGCTTTTATTGCGTTCGGCACACCCGATGTTAGCGTGTCAAAGGTGTCAACAACCAGTATGGCGTTTTCGGGATAAAGCTCGATAAACCGTTCAAAAGCTTCAAATTCGCTGGCGAACGACATGACCCAGCTGTGGGCCATCGTCCCGACGACCTTTGCGCCGAACATTTTCCCGGCGAGTACGTTGGATGTAGCGTCACACCCGCCGATTATCGCCGCTCGGGCGCCAAACACACCTGCGTCCATACCTTGGGCCCTGCGAAGGCCAAATTCCAGCACAGGGTCGTCCTTGGCGGCCCAACGAACCCGGCTCGCTTTCGTAGCAATAAGGCTTTCATGATTGAGAAAGGTTGAGAGCGCTGTTTCCACCAATTGCGCTTCGATACGACGCGCCTTTACAATAAAGAGCGGTTCACCGGGAAAGGCCACCGATCCTTCCGGCATCGCATAGACATCACCAGTAAATCGAAACGACTGCAGATAGCGCAGAAAATCTTCCTGAAAGCCTCCCAGTGTTTTGAGATAGGCGATATCATCGGCGGTAAAAGAGAGGTTTTCCAAATAATCCAGGGCATGATCGACACCGGCAACGATCGTGTATGCACTCCCATAAGGATTTATGCGGTAAAACCGTTCGAACACCGTGATATCGTCGGCTTTACCGGTTTTATAATACCCCTGCATCATCCTGAGCTGATAGAGATCGGTTAAAAGCCCCAGGTTGTTAGATATTGGTCACACCTCCAGCTCGAAATTTATAACTTCCAAACCACATTCATCAGCGATAGTTTTGGGATGGTTTAGCCTGTTGGTCATTTTCTAAATAAGCAAAGTCCTTTTTACAGTTACGAAAAATTGCGTTTACCACTTCTTGCGAGGATTTTCCACTTGTTCTTTTGGCCCAAATGAGTGTCTGTATAAGCCGGTAAAATCTTATACTTTCTTCTAGGCTTCTCATGGTCAGCATACCTCACTGATCAGAAAATATGAAGTTTTTTGAATACTGCACGCCTTAAAGGCCTTTAGCCATAGCGGCCGGTAAAATTACAACAAGCGGGGCAGCAAGCGCCTGCCCCGCAATAAATAATCAAAAATATATTAGTCTACATCATCCCGTCCATGCCGCCGCTAGGCATAGGTGGCGGTTCTTTTTTCGGCTTGTCGGCAACCAAGGTCTCGGTGGTAAGAACCATGGCGGCGATGCTGGCCGCATTTTGCAGGGCAGAGCGGGTTACCTTGACCGGATCGACGATACCGGCGGCAATCATGTCGGTGTATTCTTCCGTCAGAGCATTGAACCCAATTCCCTTGCCTGCTTTTTTGGCGTTTTCAACAATGACTGAACCTTCAAGGCCGGCGTTGTTGGCGATCTGCCGCAGCGGCTCTTCTACGGCGCGTTTTACGATGGCTACGCCGGTCGCTTCGTCACCGGAAGCCGCCACCTTGTCGAGAACAGGCAAAGCATCGATAAGGGCCGTGCCGCCGCCGGGGACAATTCCTTCCTCAACCGCGGCGCGGGTCGCGTTGAGCGCGTCTTCAATACGGAGTTTCTTTTCTTTCAGTTCCACCTCGGTAGCGGCGCCGACACGGATAACGGCTACGCCGCCGGCCAATTTAGCCAGACGCTCCTGCAGCTTTTCCTTATCGTAGTCGGAGGTAGTTTCTTCGATCTGCGCTTTGATCTGGTTGACACGGCCCTTGATTTTATCAGCGGAACCGGAGCCTTCGACAATCGTGGTTTCTTCCTTGGCCACGCGAACCAGACGGGCCTTGCCAAGGTCGCTGATTTCGACACTGTCCAGCTTGCGGCCGAGTTCCTCGGTGATCACGTTGCCGCCGGTCAGGATAGCGATATCTTCCAACATGGCCTTGCGGCGATCGCCAAATCCGGGGGCCTTTACGGCAACGGCCCGGAAAGTGCCGCGGAGTTTATTGACGACAAGGGTGGCGAGCGCTTCGCCTTCGACATCTTCGGCAATGATCAAAAGTTCTTTGCCTTGTTTGACGACTTTTTCCAGCAGGGGAAGCAAGTCGGCGACCGCACCGATCTTGCGGTCGGTGATAAGGATGTAAGGCTCGTTGAGCACAGCCTCCATCTTGTCGATATCAGTAATCATGTGCGGCGATATGTAGCCGCGGTCGAACTGCATGCCTTCCACGACCTCGAGGTCGGTACCCATCGTCTTGGATTCTTCAACGGTGATAACTCCGTCTTTGCCGACTTTCTCCATAGCTTCGGCAATCAACTTGCCGATTTCCGTATCGGACGCTGAAATCGAAGCAACCTGGGCAATGGCTTCCTGGGTCTCGACTTTTTTGGCGTCCTTCTTAATCTCGTCTACCAGCGAATTGACTGCACGCTCAATACCTTTCTTAATGATCATCGGGTTGGCGCCTGCGGCCACATTGCGCATACCTTCGTGAATCATGGCCTGAGCCAGCAAGGTGGCGGTGGTGGTTCCGTCCCCGGCAACGTCGTTCGTTTTTGTGGCAACGACTTTAACGAGTTGCGCTCCCATATTCTCGAAAGGGTCTTCCAGGTCGATCTCCTTGGCGATGGTTACGCCGTCGTTAGTGATAGTAGGCGCCCCGAATTTTTTGTCGAGCACGACGTTGCGACCTTTGGGGCCCAAAGTGACTTTTACGGTGTTCGCCAGCGCATTGACGCCTCTTTCCAGCGCCCGGCGCGCTTCTTCGTCAAAAATAATCTGCTTCGCCATATTGCTTTGCCCCCCCTTATCTATTCAACAATAGCCAGGACATCCCGCTCGCTGAGGATTAAATAGTCCTGTCCATCGATTTTGATTTCGGTTCCTCCGTACTTAGAGAAAACAACCTTGTCGCCTTCTTTTACGTCGAGGGGCACGCGCTGCCCGTTTTCCAAAAGTTTGCCGGTACCTACCGCGACAATCTTGCCTTCCTGGGGCTTCTCCTTGGCAGTATCGGGAAGGACGATACCACTCTTGGTTTTTTCTTCTCTTTCCAAAGCTTTGACA
The DNA here is from genome assembly GCA_032334055.1 of Selenomonadales bacterium 4137-cl. Taxonomy (NCBI): domain Bacteria; kingdom Bacillati; phylum Bacillota; class Negativicutes; family Acetonemataceae; genus Anaeroselena; species Anaeroselena agilis. The sequence continues at coordinate 728,261 of JAUOZS010000001.1, forward strand.
ACAACTCTGTCGCCCAACGGCTTGATCATATTCAGAACCTCCTTAGTATAATTTGTGTTAGCACTCCGGGCTGTTGAGTGCTAACAATTTTAATTATAAAAATTTGCCACCGCAAATCAAGAACGAAATTGCTCAAAAAGTTGGATTTAGAGCGGGTTTAGCGAAAAAAATCCACTATTTCTTCAACACGCAGACTGTGGCTAAGGAAAATTACCTCGCGCTTTTTCGTAATAAATCATATGGGACAGTACCATTTATACTGTTATCGTGGCTGTAGCCTGGTCTGCCAGAACTAGAAAGAGAGTCAATGAGGTATCCTGCGTCACGAGTTGAGAAAAATAAATTTTGTTATAAAATTAGTTTTTCTTGCTCTTGACAGGTATATTTTGGGTCGCTAAAATAGAGTTAAAATTACGTTAGCACTCACATAGCCAGAGTGCTAACACACCTCCACTGATTTTTTGTGTGATCCATTTGCATTCAAAATTGGAAGGGGTTTTTTTATTGACGACGCATTTTCAATCAAGACTGCAATGTGTTAGTAGTAATTGCAACGATAATAGTTATAGGGAATTGTTCAGGCGCTACCCCCAGAATCCTATTTTGACGATAAAAGACTGGCCGTATGCTGCAAACACCGTGTTTAACCCGGCGGCAACCAAGTATAATGGAAAGACTTTGCTTCTTGTGCGGGTGGAAGACAGACGAGGCTTTTCCCACTTCACAAAGGCTGTTAGCGAAAACGGGATTGACAACTGGCAGATAGACAGCATACCCACCTTGGAACCGGACCCGGCAAATTACCCGGAAGAAATATGGGGGATTGAGGACCCCAGAATTACCTGGCTGGAAGAGCTTAAAAAATGGTCGGTAGCCTATACGGCGTATTCCACGGGCGGTCCGCTGGTTTCGCTTGCGTTGACGGAGGACTTCACGCACTTTGAGCGTTTAGGGCCCATTGTACCGCCGGACGACAAAGACGCGGCGCTCTTTCCCCGCCGTTTCAACGGCAAGTGGTATTTGATTCACCGGCCCATTCCGGGACATTATGGCGCCATTGGCCATATCTGGGTTTCTTGTTCTCCCGACCTAAAGTATTGGGGCGATCATCATATCCTCTTGAAAGCCCGGAACGGAGGCTGGTGGGATTCCCAAAAAATTGGCCTGTCAGCTCAACCGCTCGAGACTCCGGATGGTTGGCTGATGCTTTACCACGGGGTGCGGCAGACGGCGGCCGGTGCAATTTACAGGCTGGGCTTGGCGCTGCTGGATTTGGAAAATCCATCCCGTGTCCTGAGACGAAGCGACGAGTGGGTCTTTGGCCCGTCGGCACCTTATGAGCGCGAGGGAGATGTTGACGATGTGGTCTTTCCGTGCGGATGGGTGCTGGACGACGACGGCACCGTAAAGATGTATTACGGAGGCGCCGATACGTGCGTTGCTCTGGCAACAGCGTCACTGAGCGACTTGCTCGATTACATAAAGAGCTGCCCTGAATTTGATGCCGAAGGCTTTTAACTGGATAGGGCTTTCGCGGCAGCGTTGCAAGGAGGGATTTTAAGTTGAAAGCACTTTTACTGGCTGGGGGGCTGGGGACGCGCCTAAGGCCCCTCACAGACCATATTCCTAAACCGATGGTACCAATTTTGGGGCAACCCCACCTGAAGCGGCTAATCAGTTATCTTTCCCCAAGCGGGATTGATGAGGTTGTCGTGACTGCGGGTTATCGCGGAAAGGATATAGAACTTGCGTTGGGAGACGGTTCGAATCTAGGTGTCGCGATTCGCTATGTGCATGAAAATACGCCGCTGGGAACTGGGGGTGCCATCAAAAATGCCGAAAAACATTTTGATGGTACTTTCCTTATTTTCAACGCCGACATACTGAGCGAAATCGATGTACAAGCCATGCTAAGGCATCATAAAAAGCACGATGCGGCTGTGACGATTGCCGTGAAACAGGTGAATAACCCCTCCCAATATGGGGTGATCGAATATGATGCCGATTACAGAATCCGTTCCTTCAAGGAAAAGCCGCCGCCCGGCGAGGCGAGCTCAAACTGGATTAACGCCGGCGTTTATGTCTTTGAGCCCGCGGTCCTGCGGGAAATTCCGGCCGGCCTGACCGTATCGGTCGAGCGGGAAACCTTTCCGGCTTTACTATCCCAAAACCACAAATTAGTCGCTTACCGGTATGAAGGTTACTGGTTGGATATAGGCACAACGGACAAATACCTTCTTGCCCACCGGGATATACTGGACGGCAAGTGCAGAACCATCGCCGGACACAGCGGGAGTTATATAAGCCCTACCGCGACCGTCAGCCCCGAGGCTACTGTTGTCGAGCCGGTGTATATCGGCGACAAGGCCATCGTCGACGACAAGGCTGTAATAGGCCCTCATGCGGTTTTAGGTTGCAGCGCTTATGTGGGTTATGGAAGCATGGTCATCGACAGTATTTTGCTGGACGGTGTAAAGGTTGGGCAAAACCTTAAGGTCATAAATTCAGTTGCGGGAAATAACTGCCGCGTTTACGACAATCTAATTAGCGATACATGTTGTGAATTCTGAAAAACCAATAGCTATTTAATAAATAAAACAAAGGAGGCATTGTTTGGATGGGTACCGCCAATCGTATCCGCAACGTAGCCTTTCTGAGCACTTATCCTCCGAGAGAGTGCGGACTGGCTACCTTTACGCAGGACCTGGTACAGGCATTGGACGCTTTTGACGATCTGATCAAGACAAAAGTCATTGCCGTCAGTAACGGGGACTATTATAACGACCCGAGGGTAATGACGGTGTTGTCCCAGTATGACAAATGGAGCTACCTGGACCTTGCGAAAAAAATCAATGAGTCAGATATAGACCTGTTGGTAATCGAACACGAATACGGCATTTTCGGCGGATTCTGCGGCGATTACATTCTGGAACTGATTAAGAACCTCCGGGTTCCCTTCATTACCACCCTTCATACGGTGTTGCCCAATCCCACCTTTAAGCAAAAACAGGTACTGACCACATTGGGTGCGGCCAGTGTCAAGGTTGTCACCATGGCCAGAAACACCGTGAAAATCCTCCAGAATGTTTATGGAATTGATAGCAGCAAGATCGAGGTCATCCATCACGGTGTGCCGTTCCGCCTGCTTGAGTCAAGGGATAAGTTAAAGAAGAAGCACGGCTATGCCAATTTAAACATTATTGCCACCTTCGGTCTTATCAGTCCGGGGAAAGGACTGGAATACGGGATCGAAGCGATCGCGCAGGTCGTGAAAGATCACCCCAATACGCTATATCTGATTCTCGGGAAAACACATCCGGGCGTCAAGAGTGAACAAGGGGAAAATTATCGGCAAAAACTGGCTGCCATCACCGGGTGGCTAGGCATCGAAAACCATGTGCGATTCATTGATAAATACCTTACAAAGGAAGAAATCATCTACTACCTACGGCTATGCGACATTTACCTAACCCCGTATCTATCAAAGGACCAGGCGGTCAGCGGCACTCTCGCCTATGCCGTCGGCTCCGGCAGGGTAGTGATCTCTACGCCGTACTTATACGCGCAGGAGCTATTAGGAGAAGGCCGGGGTCTTCTGGCCGAATTCCGCGATGCCAATTCCATCGCAAAGTGTATCAAGTATGTGTTGGACAACCCCGACAAAAAAAGTGAAATGGAGCGCAGGACGGCGAAGCTGGGCCAAAACATGCTGTGGAACGCCGTGGCTTCCGAGTATTTCGAGTTATTCCTTAAGCTGACGGGTGACAGCAAAGACACCGGAACTAAGGTGAGCTGATAATGGGAAACATTTCAGCGCCACCTTTCAATAGCGACCACATTTTTCGGCTGACGGACGATACCGGAATGTTCCAGCACGCAAAGTTCAGCGTTCCCGATCCCGCTCACGGATATACCACGGATGACAACGCCAGGGCGCTGATCGTGGCGATGCTGTTATGGACGGTATATGAGCAGGAAGAATACCTCGATCTGGCTTACCGATACCTATCCTTTCTCATAAACGCTCAAACTAAAAACGGAAAGTATCGAAACTTTATGTCTTACGGCCGCCTATTTCTAGAGGAGGAAGGCTCGGAAGACTGCTTTGGCCGGTGCCTTTGGGCACTGGGGTATGTCGCGGCGAACCCCAAGACGCCTGATGGCATGAAGGAAGCTTGCAAGATGCTTCTATCAAAAAGTATGCCTAATGTGCCGAACTTACAGTGGCTTAGGTCTAAGGCCTACAGCATTATCGGTCTGAGGTATGTAGCAACCACCCAAGCCTACGACTGTATTCGGGATTTAGCCGGGTCCCTGGCCGACAGCTACAAAAAGCACGCAATAAAAAAATGGCATTGGTTCGAGGACGTTATGACATACAGCAATGCCGTTTTGCCCTGGGCGATGTTTATTGCCGGCAAGGTAGTGGACAACAGGGAGTGGCTGTCGATTGCCGAAGAAAGCCTGGCATTTCTGGAAAAGGTAACCTTTTCCAATGGGTATTTCAAACCTGTCGGGTGTCACGGCTGGTACTCGAAAGACGGTATTCCGGCAAAATATGACGAGCAGCCGCTTGAAGCTTGCGAGACGGCGCTGGCTTATCTTGAAGGATATTCCGTCATCCGCAGGATCGATTATTTATCGAAAGCCAAAAAATGCCGGAATTGGTATCTGGGGCAAAATTCCCTGCAAAAAAGCCTGATTGACCCACAGACCGGCGGCTGCTGCGACGGAATTACGCCGACCGGCTTAAACCTGAATCAAGGGGCGGAAAGTATTATCTCCTATTGCATGTGCAGCTTAATTATTGATGAGATGAATTATGAAGGGGGAGTGAGTAATGGGTTTAGCCAGTCCGGGAATTTTCCGGCAGTATGACATACGAGGAGTACATGGCCATGATTTAACAACTCACGATGCCGAATTGATCGGGAGAGCGTTTGGCACGTTTTTACGCAACAAAGGGGAGAAAGCGGCGATTGTCGGACGGGATAACCGAGCTTCTTCCCCGGAGCTTCGCGAGCAAATTGTAAAAGGGCTGCGGGAAAGCGGAATTGACGTAATAGATATCGGGGTTGTCATATCGCCCGTCTTTTATTACTCAACCCATTTATTCGATATATCCGGCGGCGTGATGATCACCGCCAGTCACAACCCTTCGGAATATAACGGGTTTAAAATCCAGTACGACGGCCGGACGCTATACGGCGATGAATTGCTGGATTTGAAACAAATTATCGATAAAGGAGAGTTTGCCCATGGCGAAGGCAGCATTTCTCTGGCCTATCCGGAAGACGACTACATAAGCCATTTAAAAGAGAAGCTTTTACTCGGGGATAAACGGCTAAAAGTCGTTGTTGACTGCGGCAACGGAACCGCCAGCCTATTCGCACCCAGGCTCCTTTACGAATTGGGTTGCGACGTGATTCCCCTGTACTGCGAGTCCGACAGCTCCTTTCCCAACCACTTTCCCGACCCGGTCAAGATCGAAAATCTTCAGCAGCTTATAAAGGCGGTACGGGAAAACCGGGCGGACGTCGGACTTGGCTTCGACGGCGACGGGGACCGGCTAGGAGTAGTGGACGACCGGGGAAATATCATCTGGGGCGATATGCTGATGATCCTGTTCTGGCGGGAAATACTGCCTAAGTACCCGGGGGCCGACGCACTGGTGGAAGTGAAATGTTCGAATCTGTTGTTCGACGAAATAAAACGCCTCGGCGGCAACCCCTTCTTTTACAAAACAGGGCATTCCCTGATTAAGGCCAAAATGAAAGAAATCAAGGCGGTCTTCGCCGGCGAAATGTCGGGGCACATGTTTTTTGCCGACGAATATTACGGCTTCGACGATGCCCTATATGCCGCGGGCCGGCTGCTGAGGATACTATCGCATAGCGCGGTTCCCTTGAGCCAATTATTGGCCGATGTCCCCAAAACATTTATAACGCCGGAACTGAGGGTGAAATGCTCGGATGCGGATAAGTTCAAGTACGTTGAAAATGCCAAGCGTTATTTTTCAAAAACCGGCCATAAATTTATTGATATTGACGGAGTAAGAGCAATCTTTGAAAAAGGTTGGGGACTGGTCCGCGCTTCGAATACCGGCCCGGAAGTAATCATGCGCTGCGAAGCGGATTCGGAGCTTGAGTTCACGCGGATTAAGGATGAGCTGTTCAAGGCGATAAACTATGTTTAAATATGTTCAAAAATGGCATTATGCTTTTTTCACTCTGAAAAAATAGACTTTTTGCAGAAGGAGGTAATATGCCATGAGTGAATGCATAAGGGCAATTCCCCGCACGGAAAAAGTGAATAAGGTAAGAAAAGACGGATTTGTACCAGGAGTAGTATACGGCGGGAACTTGGCTGGTTCTCAGCCGGTAAAGTTCGAAGAAAAGCGGCTGAAAAAACTGCTGCGACATACCTATGATCCCAGGCTTCAGGTAAAAATTAATAATGAAATTACGCCGTGCGTTATCCAAGAGGTCCAAAGAGACTCGATAACCGGCAAGTTAATCCATATAGCCTTGCAGGTTATAAATGACAAAACCCCCTTGAAAATAAACGTTCCTGTCATATTCAGCGGTCAAGATGTCCTGCAAAGGAGAAGGCTCGCATTACAGATAACAAGACCGGAAATCATGATCCGGGGAAGACAGGAAACGCTGCCGGAATACGTGGAAATCGATGTTAGCACCAAGCGGCTAGGAGATAAAATAACGGTTGCCGACGTACCTCTTAAGAGCAACATAAGGGTAATAAATGCCGCTAATGAAATCCTGGCAGTAGTAACCATAGCCAAATTGGGATTGGCAAGTTAACTTTTAGGGGGATAAATCTACGAGCTTTATTTCAAGGCTCAGAGTTAGACACCTTTTTCATAATATTTTGGAGGAAGGATCATGTTATATCCGTTAAAATTGACGCCGATATATAAACATTCACTCTGGGGCGGCCGCGCGCTGGAAAAGCTCGGACGCAGGTTGCCCAAGGGCCAGGTTGGCGAAAGTTGGGAAGTATCCTGCCATCCTGACGGAGTAAACGTTATTGCCAACGGCAAGTATATAGGCATACCGCTCACCGATTGGATCAAAGCATATAAGGACAAAGCAGTGGGGCGCGATATCTATCTCAAATATGAAGCCCGTTTTCCCATACTGATCAAACTTATCGATGCCAGCGACAAGTTGTCGGTGCAAGTGCATCCTTCCGACGAGATGGCCAAGCAATTGGAAAACGAATTCTACGGAAAGAATGAAATGTGGTATATTCTCTCGGCAAAACCCGACGCCAAGGTTATATGTGATTTCAAGCCGGGATTTAAGCGGGCGGCGGTTAATCGGTATATTGAGGAAAATCGTTTGGAAAAATGGCTGAACTATATTGATATTGAAGCAACCGACGTTATATACGTGCCTGCTGGCACGGTGCACTCCTTGGGCGCGGGAATCGTGGCTTTGGAAATTCAGCAGAATTCGAACATAACATATCGCATCTACGATTATAACCGGGTGACCCAATCCGGAAAGCAGCGCCAGTTGCATATAGAAAAAGCACTGAAGGCCATGAACGATCAACCTAGTACTTTGCAGGGAAAAATACATGGGTTGCGGCGGCTGGATGATTCAAGCTTGTCGGTGACATTTTTAGTGGCAAATGACCATTTCGCCGTAGAACTTTATGAGCTTCACGGCAATATGGAAGAAACCACCGACGGCGAGTTTTTCATTTTTTCAATAGTCGAGGGGGAAGGTGAACTTGTTTTTAATAAAGATTCCTTACCAGTTCAAGCTGTCGAGACGGTTTTAATACCGGCGGCATTAGGCAAATACCAGTTTTGCGGTAAACTAACCATGTTAAAGACATATGTTCCAAAAATCAAGGCACATATCGTAGAGCCGCTGACACGTGCCGGCTACACCTATGCTGAGATAATGAGGAATGTTCATGGTTGCAAGCTATCGGCTTAGCAAGGTCAGTTCCTAAGCCAAAAACAATCAACTACAGGAGGTTGTCCCGTTGAGACTCCTTCCACGGTTGCCCGCCAAAACAATTGTTTTGTTTGTTATATTCCTGCTTGCCCTACAAACTGGTGTGCAGGCAGAAATGGTAGAACTTTCGCTGGACGAATGTGTTGCCCTCGCATTAAAGAATAATCCGGCCGTCAAAATTGCCGAGGCCGATAAGGAGAAAGCTTTCTGGGCCGTCAAAGAAGCCGCGGCCGGTAAAGGGTTTAACTTCACATATATACACAGCGATACACGGGGAAAATACCCGCCTTCGACGCTTAGACCATATTATTATTTTAGTACGACATTTGATAATAACTTCGCGCTTAGCTTGCCGTTATATAGCGGCGGCAGATTGGAAGGATTAATCGAGAAGGCGAAAATCAATGCACAAATTGCTGATCAAGAAGTTAGCAAAACAAGACAGCAGATCAGGCTCAATGCCATCACTGCCTACTATAACGTTTTGCAAGCCCGTAACATGCTGCAAGTTAACCAGGAATCGGTAGACAGCCTGGCAGCCCATCTCAAAAATGTTGAACTCCAGTACGACGTCGGTACAGTGGCTAAATCCGATGTGCTGCGATCCCAGGTGGAACTGGCCAATGCCCAACAAAATCTCATCAAAGCTCAGAACACCTATGATCTGTCACTGGCAAATCTCAATAATGTCATTGGATTGCCGCTGGATAGCCAGGTTAAAGTCAAGGAGGCGCTGACTCACGAACCATATACGCTGTCTTTAGATCAAAGCGTGGAATATGCGCTGGCAAACCGCCCGGAATTTTTTCAAGCTAAAGCCACAATCGACAGCGCCCGTCAGGGCGTGAGGGTCGCCAAGAGCGGATTTTTGCCATCCCTTACACTGAGCGGCTCTATGGATTGGAACGACCACGATTTTCCCGGTGCGAAAAATAATAACTGGTCGGTAGTTTTGGCCGTTTCATTGAATGTTTTTGACAGTGGGCTTACCAGGGCAAAGATAAACGAAGCGCAGATGGATGTTGATAAGGCAAGAGAGCAGGCAAGACAGACCAAGGATGCTATCGCTCTTGAAGTGCGCCAGGCATATCTCAACATGAAAGAAGCGGAAAAGCGTATCGACACCAGCGGGGTAGCAGTAACCAAGGCGGAAGAAGACTTCAAAATTGCCCAGATTCGTTACAGTGCCGGAGTCGGAACCAATCTTGACGTTATTGATGCACAGGTGGCGCTAACACAGGCTAAGACCAATTATATCCAGTCACTTTATGATTACAATACAAGCAGAGCAAATTTAAACAAGGCGATGGGGACCAGTATGAGAAAATAGAATGGACGGTTGTTGCTGCATCATTAGGCAGGAATTTACAACAAATACAAAAAGGGCAAGGGGCCTGGTACTTATTCCAGGCCCCTTGCCCTTTTGCCTATTGCTATTTTTCGCCAGCCGCTGCCATCAGGGCGGCAACCTTGTTCGCGAAACCGACGGGATCTTCCGGGGCAAGCCCTTCCATTAATAGAGCCTGGCCGTACAGCAGTTCGCAGTAATCTTTGAAGGCTTCGGAAGCGGGATTTTTTTCGTGCAGTCCTTTTAGCACTGCGAAAACTTCATGATGAGGGTTCAGCTCCAGAATCCGCCGGGCCTTGAACGGGGCTTTGTCCATCTCGGCTAAGATTTGTTCCATGGAAAGGCTGATGCCGGTTTCGCCGCTGACCAGGCAAACGGGGCTGGACTTCAGGCGGTTCGAGATCTTGACCTCGGCGATCCTGCCGGATAGCTTCTCCTTGACGGCGTTCAGCAGCGACTCGTTTTCCTTAGCCAGTTTTTCGGTCTCCTGCTTGGTTTCCGGAACGTCGATGCCGTCCAGTTTCAGGTCGCCGCGACTAATGGACTGGAACTTCTTGTCTTTATATTCGCGCAAGGCGTCGATGGCGAACTCGTCGACCCGGTCGAGGAGGTAAAGAACCTCGATTCCCTTTTCCCGCAGGAGCTCCATCTGCGGCAGGCGCTCCGCGGCTAAGCGGTCCTTGCCGGTAGCATAATAGATAACCGTCTGACCTTCCCGCATCCGGGAAACGTAATCCGCCAAGGTTGTTAAAGCATCCTCGGAATTGGAGGAGGGAAAGAGCAGGAGGTCCTGCAGCTTGTCGCGGCTCTGGAAATCGGAATAGACGCCGCTCTTGATGGCCTTGCCGTATTCTTTCCAGAAGGTTTCGTACTTGGACCGCTCTTTGGACAACAGGTTTTCCAGCGTTTTCAGCACGCTTTTTTCCAGGTTCTTGCCGACCTTTTGCAACTGACTGCTGTGCTGCAGCAGTTCCCGGGAGATGTTGAGGGAAAAATCGGGCGAGTCGACAAGGCCACGGACGAAACGCAGGTAATCCGGCAAAAGGTCTTTGTAGTTGTCCATGACGAAAACGTTCCGCGAATAGAGCCGGATGCCGGAAGTGGCTTCCCGCTGATAGAAATCGAAGGGGGCGTGGGCGGGGATGAAAAGCACCGTGGTGTATTCCACCGCACCCTCGACCTTGGAGTGGATGATCTCCAGGGGGTCTTCCCAGTCATGGAAGAGGTTTTTGTACAGCTGGTGATACTCTTCCTTGGTGATTTCGTTTTTGTTTTTCGTCCACAGGGGCGCCATGGAGTTTAAGGTCCGGACCTCAACGGTCTGGGTGGCGGGGGCGTCTTCAATGATTTTGCCGTCGGCGTCGCGCGGCTTTTCTTCCTTGACGAAGTTCATTTTGACGGGATAACGGATGTAGTCGGAATACTTCTTAACCAGACTTTGCAGCGTGTAGCGGTTCAGGAAGTTTTCCGCTGGGTGATCGGCGGCGCAGTGTTCATCGTGCAGGGTCAGGATTATCGTTGTGCCCCGCGCATCCTTTTCGCACTCTTCAATGGTGTAGGTGCCGTCGCCGGCCGATTCCCAGCGCACGCCTTTGGCCTGACCGGGAGCGCGGGTAATCAGGGTCACCTTTTTCGCCACCATGAAGGCGGAGTAAAAGCCGACGCCGAACTGGCCGATAAGGTCGCTGGCGGAGCCGCTCTCTTTCATTTTCTCCAGAAAGGCTTTGGTGCCCGACTTGGCGATGGTGCCGATGTTTTCAACGACTTCGTCATACGTCATGCCCATGCCATTGTCCGAGATGGTCAGGGTTTTCGTACCTTCGTCGGGGAGAAGGAAGATTTCGAAGTCGGCATTGCCTTCGAGCAGATCCTGGTTGGTCAGGGAGGCAAACCGTATCTTGTCGATGGCGTCGGAAGCGTTGGAAATAAGCTCCCGCAAAAATATCTCCCGGTTGGTGTAGATGGAATGAATCATCAAATCCAGCAGTTGTTTGGTCTCCGTTTGGAATTCGCGCGTTTCCTTGACGGGGGGTGATTGGGTCATGGGAAACCTCCTTTTTATTGAATCAATTCCTAAGCAGCCGTCAGTTCGGCATCTCCGCGACCACCGCGCTGATAGTGCGTTTTTGACCGTCGCGGATAATTACTAAATTTACTCGGTTGCCAACGGAAACGATATCAAGCGCTGCCCGCAAGTCGGCAACGCTGTTGACCTCCGTGCCGTTGACCTGAATGATTACGTCTCCCTCGTGAATATTAGCCTGATCGGCCGGCCCGCCTTTTTCAACGCGGGCCACATAGACTCCCTGGTCTACGTCCAGGTTATAGCCATACAAAGCGGCCGATTTACTGTCAAGTACGCCGACGCCGAGATAAGCCCTGACTACCTTGCCCTTGTCTATAAGTGATTGCAGAATCGGTCGTGCGGCATTAATGGGGATGGCGAAACCCATACCTTCAACACCGGTAGCGGCAATCTTGACGCTGTTAATGCCAATAACCTGTCCATCGGCGTTGACGAGCGCTCCGCCGGAGTTGCCGGGATTGATGGCGGCATCGGTCTGAATCAGTTTGAACTTGCGGTCGCCGACTTCAATTGTCCGGTTTAAGGCGCTTACGACGCCGGCCGTAACGGTGCCGCGAAATTCGAGGCCCAGCGGATTGCCGATGGCAATCGCAGGTTCACCGACCAATAACGAATCGGAATCGCCGAATGTAACTGTCGGCAGGCCGGAAGCTTCCACTTTGACAACCGCCAAATCGGTCGCCGCGTCCGCCCCAAGCACTTTTCCGCTCATTGTCCGGCCGTCTGGAAGCGACACGACAATTTCCTGCGCCCCCTCGACAACGTGGTTGTTTGTCGCTATATACCCGTTGGAATCAAAAATTATTCCAGAACCTACCCCTTTTTCGATAAGTACTTTCTGATTAAAAAAATCCCGCACATAGGCCTTGTTGGTAATACCGACAACAGCCGGGCCGACGTTTTTGACAGCTTGCACGACAAACGTATTGCGGGCGGTTGAAGGAACATTATCTTGGATTGGTGGTGGTGACAGATTAGCTACTGATGCCGCATTCCCATTGTTAACCATCGCCGTTGCGAAAGCCGCAAGTGTGATAAGAATGACTGGCAAGAAAAACTTTTGTTTCACCATTTTTCCTCCTTTACTCAGTAATAGGAATCTAAAAAAAAACCTGGAGATAATTCCAGATCGTAAAATGGTCAGTTTATATACTGTTTTTGGAAACATCAATTATCTGGTGCGACTCAAGGTTCGATTCAGAAAGCGTAAATCTATATCAAACTTCCGGAAGTGTTGTTTTAGCACTCGGGCTCCTGGAGTGCTAATAATTTTATATTATTCATCTTCGGCGATTTAATCAACCGTGGAAAAAAGCGATTATAAAATAATTTTTGACGGCTTGGACGATGACGGTGAAATTTCTTGATTATACACAATAAGATGCGCTTTTTCTTTGGTATTGTTACGATCTTGATCTTGAGCTGCCTGTACGGTGAATAGCCGGCTTTATTCGCATAGGGAGTATGTGTTTTTACTTTCTCCCAAATAGTCAGAAGCAGGTACAAATGGAATGTTGAGGTTGTACCCCTGCCTGTTCAAGATAATGCCCTTGATAATTACAAGCTCTTCATGAACTTTCAGTTCGGCGGCAATCTGGGCATAGGTATACTGCTTACTCGCGCAATCTAAAAAGGCGCTGCTGTCAATAAGCAGCTGGGCGGCGAAATAATTTGCCTCAAGCTCGTAAACATCTATTGTATTATATATATCGTAATCACTCATCAAGCCGGCTTTGGCTTGGCTACGGTGCAACTGATCGTGGCCTAACTCATGGGAACAAACTATTTTTTGCTCGGTTTCGTCCGAGCGGGAACTGATGGCGATAAACCTGTTTCTGCAAATATATTTGTAAAACCCCTTAAGATGTTCAAAATCGCCATATCTTACTAAAACATTAAGATTATCGGCGATTTCAAAAGGGTTTCGTGTTTTAAACCGGCGGACTAGACCATCGGCGTGCCTGATTATGTTATCCATAATGCAATTGCCCAAAAGCTCAACACTTATCAGTGTTTCAACTTTCTGCGCCCGTACTTCTTATTACTTTTCTTGGCTTCAAAGTACATTTCGGTAACTGTCCGGAAAAAATCGTCCTTGTCCGCCTCGGGAAGTTCGCCACCGGCAAATAATGCTTTTACATCGCTTAATATTTCCTGAGCCTGGCGCTTTCCAGAATAACCATACTGCTCGTCGGCCTTTTGGATGAAACGGCCATCCGTTCCGACCAGATAATCAACGGATACGTTAAAAACTTCGGAGATTTTGCGGAGCGTCTCCTGTTTTCTGGGAAACCGGGTATTGGCTTCATAATAGCCGATAACCCGGTCCGAAACGCCAATTAAACTACCCAGTTCAACCTGAGTCATATTAGCCGTCTCACGAAGATTTTTCAGCCTATCTCCGAACAGCACATTCGCACACCTCCTTAGAATGGCTGATTTGAGTATAACAAATTGTTCGATAATGGTCAACAAAATTCGAACAAAAAGTTCGATTGACGGGATATGTCATGTTCGCTAGAATAATTTATAGAACAAAACATTCGGAGGTGAAAGCAAATATGCGCGTGAAAAATGCCAAATTTAAAGAACTTAGAAAAAAAGCCGGGTACAATCAAGCTGAATTAGGGAGGGAGCTTGGCATAACCAAAGATTACGTCAACGCTATTGAGAACGGAAGGCAGTCGCCGGGATTTGCCTTGGCCAAACGTATCGCCGATTTTTTCAGTGTTACGGTGGACGAACTCTTTTTTTGCCAATTTACCGAACAAAACGTTCGACAAGAGATGGACGATTTTTGCGCGAATGGGAGGTGAGGTCATGCTGCGTCTGAGGTCAGAAGCTGTAATCGCGCTGACGAATCATCGCGGTTGGTCGCAAAATGAACTGGCCCGCCGAATGGGAGTATCCAAAAGCGCGCTCAGCCGTGCCTTGAGCGGCAAGTCTGGCGCGGGAAGAAAAATAATCGGCGGTCTTTTGCGCATCTTTCCCGGTGAGCCGCTAGAAAGCTTTGTCGCCAAGGAGAAGAAGCCGGGAGATAATTATGCGGGCAGTTATTGAAAGCGGGCTAATCTACATATTTGATGCCTATCTCTACCGCGAAGCCATCAAAGAAATTCCCGGCCATCACTGGGACCAGAACAAAAAGGCGTGGCTGGTGCCGGAAAGCACTGAAAACATTGCGCTGCTAAAAATTATCGGCTGCCAATTCATGAACGAGTCCGACGTACAAGTTAATAGTCGCGAGTACCCAGATATTGATGGCTGGATTCCGGCTGAGCCGATTGAGTCCATGCCAATCCGGATAAAACCATATCGGCATCAGGTACAAGCCTATAACTTTGTCGGGCAAATTTTAGGCCTGTTTAAACGAGGTAACGATATATGTCCGGCGCGGGGCTTTTAATGGAAATGGGTACCGGCAAGACGCTTACCGCTATCGGTATAGCTGGCAGGGGCTATCTCAACGGACTGATCAACCGGGTACTTATTGTCGCGCCCAAATCGGTGGTGGCCGTTTGGCAGGAAGAGTTTACTAAATTTGCCGCTTTTGATTATGTGCTGGCGGTCCTGGAAGGCGACGGCAAAAAGAAAGCCGGCGTCTTGCAGCAGCTCAAAGGAACCGGTCTTCAGGTTGCCGTTGTCAATTATGAAAGCTCTTGGCGGCTGGAGCCGGAGTTGGCAAAATGGCAGCCGGATTTCATTATCTGTGATGAATCCTCCCGCATAAAAAATCCTCAGGCGAAACAGTCCAAGGCACTGCACCGGCTGGCCAAGACGGCAAAATATCGGCTGATATTGACCGGCACGCCGATTCCCAATAACCCGCTGGACTTTTTCAGCCAGTATAAATTCATTGATGAACAAATCTTCGGGCCGAGCTACTATGCTTTCCGTGCCAGGTATGCGGTCATGGGCGGCTATGGCAACCACCAGATAAAAGGCTATAAAAATCTTGCCGAACTGGTGCGAAAAGCGCACTCGATAGCGTTTCGGGTCACTAAGGCTGAGGCGCTCGAGCTTCCTGAAACCGTGGACGAAATCCGCTATATTACGCTGGAAAACCGGGCCGCAAAGGTCTACACCGAGCTTGAGAGAGATTCCTATACCGAACTTGCCAAAGGCGAAGTGACGACGCGAAATATCTTGACCAGGCTTTTACGGCTGCAGCAGGTTACCGGCGGCTTTATCCGCGACGATGCGGGCTGTGCGGTGGAACAGGTGTCCGACAGTAAACTGCTGACGCTTGAAGATGTTATTGATGATATATTGGATGCCGGTAAAAAAGTAGTCGTTTTTGCAAGGTTTATTCCCGAGATCGACGCTATCTGCCGGAAGCTAGAAAGGAAAGGCTTGCAGGGGGCTGTCATTACCGGTGCGGTTAAAAACCGCGCCGAACAAGTGCGGCGGTTTCAGGAGGAGGCCGATTGCCGGGTGTTCATCGCCCAGATACAGACGGCAGGGCTGGGGATAACTCTTACCGCGGCGGATACGGCAGTATTTTATTCCCTTGATTTTAATTACGCCAATTATTCGCAGGCGCGCGCCCGAATCCATCGCATCGGCCAGCGCAATAACTGCCTGTATATCCACCTGGTGGCCAAAAACACAATTGACGAACAAATTCTTCGCGCTTTGCAGCGTAAGGAGGATATTGCCAAAACGCTGGTTGACAATTGGAAAACACTGTTTGCGAAAGAGGATGTTGAGGTTGGATAACAACGAGATTTTCGAGTTGGCCGATCGCCTGAAGGTTTTCAAAGATAAGAAAAGTAGCCTGGAAGCTGAGATCAAAGCTGTCAATAAAGAAATTGAACAAGTCGAAGTCCGAATGATTGAACTCATGACTGAGGATGAGCTGCAGTCCTTCAAAAGGGCCGGCAACCTGTTCTATCTTATGGTCAGCGAATATCCGTCTGCCGTCCCGGAACGTAAAGACGAATTGTACCGCGCGCTGAAAGCAAAAGGCTATGACTATCTGTTTACCATCAATGCGCGGACATTGGCTGCCAGCATAAAAGAAATGACCGAGCAAAACGAGGGCATATTGCCCGCGTGGCTGGAAGGCTTGATTCAGGTTTACGAAAAAACATCGATCGGCATACGCAGAGCTTAGAAAACTGGAGGAAGGGAACATGAAAAATCAGGAACAGGGAAATAAAGAACTGGTTAAGGCTGGCAAAGGATACATGGCAGCATTGAATGCGGAGATCCATGAACTGATGAAGGAAGAGCTTGAAGGCCTAAATGTCCGGTTCGACAGAGTAAAAATTCCCGCCGGGGGCGGGTTGCTATTCGAAATGCCCGGCGAAGACCCGGAACAGCCTGACAGCGTCAAGGAAATTACCGGCGTAATACTGTACCATCATGCCGTAAACAGCTATTACCGCGAACGGTACGCGGGCGGTAACTGTCCGCCCGACTGCGGCAGTATTGACGGCAAGATCGGCCAGGGCAGCCCCGGCGGCGACTGCCACGTCTGTCCGCTCAACCAGTTTGGCAGCGGCGAAAACGGCAGCAAGGCCTGCCGAAACAAGCGGCGCATATACCTTCTCAGGGAAGGCGAGGTCTTTCCGCTGCTCCTCACGCTGCCGACCGGTTCGGTAAAGGTTTTCACCGATTACATCGCCAAACGCATCGTTGGCCGAGGCAGGCATTCGTATGACGTGGTTACCCGCATCACGCTAAAAAAGGCGACTAATTCCACCGGCATTGTTTTCAGCCAGGCTGTTTTTGCTGTTGACCGCGAGCTTGACGCGCCGGAGCACGAGGGAATGAAGCTGCTGGCCGGCAGGCTCAAGGAGGCTAGTCAACGGGTAGCGGTGGAATTTGACGCCGATGACCCGATGTAAGGGGTTGAGAAACCGAAAGGGGCCGGTAAAACGCCGGCCCCGCCATTTAGATTTTTTTAATAGTTGGAGATGGAAGCATGCAGGATAAAAAACTCATTTATATCGCATCGCCTTTGAAGGGAGACATAGAAAGAAACATCCGCCGAGCCATCGGATACTGCCGCTATGTATATGCGCAGGGCGGCATTCCCCTAGCCCCGCACGTCATCTTCACACAGTTTCTGGAGGACGGCATTCCCGCCGACCGCGAAGCCGGCAGGGCCATGGGCTTGACGCTTCTAGCGAAATGCCAGGAACTGTGGGCATTTGGCGAACCCTTGAGTGAAGGCATGAAGGCAGAAATAGCGGCAGCCGAGGCCAAAGGCATCAAAGTAAGGCGGTTTAACGACAGGTGTGAGCCATTGGAGATGTGATCGCCGTGCGGCCAGACATCGATCGTCTCATAGATTGGGAGAGTTTTTATCAAAAGTTTATTCCCAGCCTTAAGACCAAAGGGCAGGAGCTCATCGGCCTTTGCCCGTTCCATAACGACCGCAGTCCGTCGCTATATATCAACAGGAAGACCGGCCAGTACGACTGCAAAGCCTGCTCGGCCACCGGCAACGCCTGGACCTTCCTCGAAGAACACGCGGGGCTGAGTAAGGACGAGGCCAAGGCCTATTTATTGAATGCGGCGGGCGCTTCGGCCGGGAAGAAACGGAAAATAACGCAGTTAACCCTTGAAGAATACGCCGCCGCAAAAAAACTGCCGATGGAGGAACTCAAAAAGCACGGCCTTGTAAACGAAAAGAACAAGCTTGTTATTCCCTACAAAGACGAGACAGGGCTGGAGGTTGCCAAACGGTTCCGCCACTCGATGCGGGGCAGCGTGAAATTCTCCTGGGTCAAAGGCGCCAGTGTGCTGCCGTACGGGCTGTGGCGGTTGAGCGTCGCCAGGGAAAAGGGCTACATCGTATTGGTCGAAGGCGAGAGCGACTGCCACACGCTCTGGCATTACGACATTCCGGCGCTGGGAGCTCCGGGCGCCGATACCTTTGCGGCCAAACACGCGGCGTTGCTTGGCGGTCTTACCGTCTATGTCTTTAAGGAACCCGATGCCGGCGGCGAGACTTTTGTGAAAAAAGTATGCAGCTCGCTGCTTGCCGTCGCCTTTTCCGGGAAGGCCTACTGTATGCAGCTTCCAGGGGTTAAGGACCCGAGCGAACTGCACATCAGAGATGAGAGCGGTTTTTTGGATAAATGGAACACCGCACTAAAAATGGCCACCCTGCTTGATTTAGAGGCGCTCGGCGCGGTGGCCGGTGAAGTGATTCCCGGCCAGCCGTTTATTCCGCGCAAACCGGACAACTGGTATTATTCCGCCGACGGTGTTTTTGGCTACGATTCCGAGGGCAGTGAAAAAAAGATCTGCCCCGTGCCGGTCATCCTTACAAAGCTGCTGCTTGACGTTGACAACGAAACGGAAAAGGTTGAACTGGCGTTTCGGCGCAGCGGCGGCTGGCGAAAGGTCATCACCGAGCGCAGCACACTGTTTCAGAGAACTAAAATTACTGGTCTGGCGGATACCGGGCTGCCGGTCTCCAGCGAGAACGCCAAGGATTTGGTCCGCTACCTGTTCGACATGGAAGCGGCCAACATGGGATTTCTGCCGATGGCACAATCGGTGTCGAGGCTTGGCTGGATCGGCAAGGATAAGTTTTTGCCGGGAGTCGGCGAAGGTATCGTGCTGGATATCGACTCGAAAAGGAGTATGGCCAAACTGGCAAATGGTTTTAGTGAAAATGGGAACTTTGAAGACTGGAAAACCGCCATTGCCCGGCATATACGAAGAAACCCGATAGCAAGGCTGATGCTGGCGGGGAGCTTTGCCTCGCCGCTCTTGTCGCTCATAGGGCACAGGAACTTTATCCTCCATGTGTGGGGCGCCAGCCGGGGCGGAAAGACTGCGGCGCTGAAAGCGGCCTTGTCGGCCTGGGGTCATCCCGACAGCATCATGGTTTCGTTTAATACCACCATGGTGGGACTGGAGAGAACCTGCGAATTCATGTCCGCCTTGCCTGTCGGCGTGGACGAAAGACAGCTCGCCGGCGACCGGCAGGAGTATCTCGACAAGCTGACCTACGCAGTCGCCTGCGGCCAGGGCAAGGTAAGGGGCGCCAAGTCCGGCGGCATACAGAACCGGGGCAACTGGAACCTCATCGTCTTAACAACAGGCGAAGAATCCCTGTCAGGCGATACGTCGCATGCCGGGGTCAAAACCAGGGCTTTGGAGCTATACGGCGTGCCGATACCGGACGAACGCTGCGCCAGGGAAGTCCACACGCTGGTCAGTGAGCACTATGGCTTCGCCGGGCCGGAGTTTATCCGGCGGTTCATTGCCTTGCTTAAAATAAAGCCGCAGGTTTTGGAGCAGGACTTTAAACACGTGCTTGGCGTGTTGGAAAAGTCCTACCCGCAGATTATCCACAGCCACCTGTCGTATTTTGCCGTGTGCGCCGTGGCCGATTTCTACGCCAGCCAGTGGTTATGGGGCTGCAGCGAGGAGCAGGCGAAGCTGGAAATGACCGAAATGATCATGGCTGGCATCAAAAGCGCGTCGACATCGCAGGAGGAAGCAGATTACGCGCAAAAAGCCCTTGACTTTACTCTGGGCTGGATTGCTTCAAACTCCGAGTATTTCAAGGATAATGGTTCGACGACGCAGCAATACGGTTTTTTCAAGCCTTCGGGGGAATGCTGCATCGTGCCGGAAGTGTTTAAGGACGCGCTCCGGAAAGCCGGCTTAAGCGTTAGCCTGGTGCTCAAGGAATTCGCGGAGCGGGGATGGATTGAGACGGAAACGGCCGGCAGCGGCAAGGCGACTTATTCCGTTCGCTGCTATTGGAAAAATAGCCGTGTACGGATGATCGTTTTTACAAATTGTCGGGAGTTTGAAGATGCATTTTGAGGTGAAAGTTGTCCCGTTGTCCCAAATGGGACAACTTCAAAAATAGCTCAAAGCCGCGTGATATATGGATTTGGCCAACCAGGACAACTTGGACAACCAAAAATCAGCAATGTTATATATGCATCAATATAAATCCCTGGGTTTCTAAATCTTGGCGCCTATATAAAGTATATATTTAAAATAGTTGTCCTAGTTGTCCCATAAGGGTTCTAAGCCGCGGATTTATTGGATTTTTACCGGGACAACTTATGGGACAACTTTGGGACAACGGGACAACTTTTTTGAGAAGGAATGATATGCAAATGGGTTTAGCCTCACAGGGCAAATTGTTTAATGCAGGAGAATCGGCCGAACCCCGAAGAGAGCAAAGCTCGCGGCAAAATAAGCCGCTGGATACTCCGCTGACCGTGCTGCAGCGTGTCGAACAGCAGGCCCTGAAGCAGCTGAAAATGGAAACTCCCGAACTGGCAAAGCTCGCGTCGAAGGTCATTATTGATCCCGGCGCGGACATTTCGCCGGAAGACAGCGAACTGTGGCTGTGGCTCCTAACGGCCGCAGAGAAGAGGGATACTGAACTGCACGCCAGGCTGTTCTATATCCGGGGCGCCGGCGCAAAGCTTGAAAGACACGCGACATACGGCTATTCGATCAAGCCGATCATCGACCCGGAAGGCAAGAAGGGCTGGACAAGCCTGGACGAATACCAGCGGGAGCGACAGTGCCTTGTGGCGTACCGGATGAAGCTTATCGAACTGCTGCAAGAGCTTTGGGCATGGCGGAAAAGAGAATCGTAAAAGGCATTCTGGATTACCTAAAGACGCTGGATGACTGCTTTGCCTGGAAAGAGCACGGCGGCATGTACGGCACCGCCGGGATTCCCGATATTATCTGCTGCTATAAGGGGCGCTTCATCGCCATCGAGGTGAAGCAGCCCGGCGGAAAGCTGACAAAACTTCAGGAGATTACGCTCCGGGATGTTAAGCGGGCCGGCGGCGTGGCGATGGTCGTCTATTCAGTGGCTGAGGTGAAAGCGGGATTTGAGAAAATGGGTGAATGATGGCATCGGGGAAGGGGACAAATCATGAACATGCTGCCGATTAATGCCGAATGGAAACGCCGACTGAGGTGGGAGGAGAAACGGAGAAAACGGCAAAAATCGGCCAAAGCCGTAGTCAAGAGGGATTCGCGTGAAAAGTGATGGCATGGCAGTGAATCAAAAACATTACCAATTCGCGCCAGTGGAACCAATAGAGATTCTGCAGATGTATCTGGACCCGAAGGAATTCCAAGGGTTTTTACTCGGCAATGTCTTAAAGTATCTGCTCCGGCTTGGCCGCAAGGATGAGGCCGGGAAAGAAGTTGACAAAGCCTTTCAGTATCTTTTGTGGCTCCGGCAGGCAGTTAACGGTGAAAACATAAATCCGAGAGAGAAATGAAGCAGTTGGGGGAGGGGACTATGAGTATGGACGATATCGGAGCCAGAAGGCTCATTGCCAGTATTCTGAAAAAAGCGTGTGATGATTATGCGAATAATAGAGGCTGCCCCGACTGGTGTCCGTTTAAAGAAACTTGTGAAAAAAACGTGACCGATGCGGTACATTGTGATGCCAGGAGGTTTATCCATTCTGCGTGGTGCGCGACGCTTTGCGACGGGCTGAATATTGACCATGAAGAGTATGTGGCGGTGTGCATTAAAAAGCAAAGGCTGAGTAAGAACACTTTCAAGTATATCGAGCAAGAAATTCGCCAGTATAAAAGCAACCTCAAGGAACTTAACCGCCTGAAGGACGATATTATCCTGGCAACTCCTGAAAAGCAAGAAGGAAGGAGCAATTCCATCGGCAATACCACGGCCAGCAAAGCGGTGAAACTGAGCATGGACAAGAAAATCATCGAGCTTGAAAAAACGAAGAAAGCGATTGAGACCACATATCATCGCTTATGCCAGGAAAAGAAAGCCGTAATGGAAGAGTACTGGCAAGGCAGATACACGACTGCCGGGTTAGCTTGCCGGGTCGGGGTCAATGAACGCACGATTCGGAGATGGAGGCAGTATATCGTTTATTCTGTGGCGGTAGAGTTGAATTATTTGTAAAATGTCCGCCAATGTCCGTTTTGAGGGGTTTTTATAATTTACAATATTATCGTGGGACAGTAACACAACCGCCAACGCCGAAGGTAGACTTAGAACTTATCGTGAAAGCCGCTCTCAATTCGGGGCGGCTTTCAACTCGAGAGGGATATTATGCCTGTTGTAGTATGTAGCAGGAAAGATTGTCTTAACAATGGTATACAGGTTTGCACGGCAAATCGGATTGAATGGTATAGCGGCCGCTGCAGCGGCTACATCACCAGCCGGGAGGCGATGAAAGCCAACGTGACTCCGGTCGAGCGGAAAAACGGAACTATAACGCAGAAGCACGGCAGGTTGGTGCGATAGCGAGGTAGGCTCGGATTTCTTGGATTTTCCATTGGTTTGGTAATTTATTGCGGTTATATTTGAAGTAGTGATGTTTATATGGTACTTTGTAAGCTCGATAACGAGCAGTCGCACGAGGGGGACTTGAAGTGGAAACTAAAGAAGATTCCATAGCCGCGGTGATAAAAGAGATGTACGGCATAGCCGGCGAGCTGACTATATCAAGGGATAAGGAAACCAAGGTGCTGGGGATGCAGCTCAGGAAACTGATCGAACAGCTGGAACAAAAAATCGGATAACGAGATGATCCTGATGAACTCCTGGATAACCGGGAGTTTTCTTTTTGAGATCAAGAATCTGGTTGAGTAGTGGTAACAAGAATCGCAGCACTTTAAAAAGTTAGCCGGCAGGGGTAAACCTGCGGTTAACCTTCCGGAAAAATAATCACAGGTTGTTCAATACATTATTACCTCTTATCCACAGGAAAAACCAAGTGATTATAGATTGATAACAAGTTTATCCACAATATCCACAGGGCATTTCGCGAGGCCCCCCGGGGTCGTTAGTGGCAAGTGCCAAGATCTGGACCGGAGGCGGGCCACAAATTTTGCGCGTCATATTATTCACGGGTTTTTTGGAAAGGGGAAAGGCGAATGAAAATTAAAAACATGAAGATTACCGACTTAAAGCCGGCAAAATATAACCCGCGCAAGGATTTAAAACCTGGCGATGTGGAATACGAACAGCTCAAAAAGTCCATCCTCGCCTTCGGTTATGTGGACCCCATCATTGTCAACTGCAGGAATAACGTGGTGATTGGCGGCCACCAGCGACTCAAGGTATTGGCTGAACTCGGAAACACGACAGTGGATGTCAGCGTTGTCGATCTGGACGAAAAAAACGAGAAAGCATTGAATGTGGCGCTCAACAAAATAAGCGGCGAGTGGGACATGCCGCTTCTCCAGGATATTTTGTTTGAACTGAACACCGACGGCTTTGAGCTGGATTCGATTGGCTTTAGTCTGGACGAATTAGCACAGTTTCACTTGGAAGAAGATGAAAGCGAAAGCGAAGCGTCGGAAGATGATTTTGACGTTGCCAAAGCTGTTGAGAATAGTAAAGAGCCGGTCAGCAAGCCCGGCGATCTATGGCTGCTCGGCCGGCATCGCCTTCTCTGCGGCGACGCCACCAGGGCGGAAGACGTCCGGCGCCTCATGGACGGCAAGCGGGCTTCCATGATTTGGACCGATCCGCCTTGGAACGTGGATTATGGCGCGAGCAAACACCCCTCCTGGAAACCGAGGCAAATATTGAACGACAGTATGACGCCAGAAAAGTTTCACGACTTTTTGCTGGCGTCTTTTCGTAATATGCGGGCCGTCAGCGAAGCTGGGTGTATGACTTATGTCGCAATGAGCGCCCAGGAATGGGGAAATCTCATGTCGGTTATGCACGAAGCCGGTTATCACTGGTCGTCAACAATAATTTGGGTAAAAGACTCGCTGGTGCTTTCCCGCAAGGACTATCATACTCAATATGAACCGATTTGGTACGGCTGGGTGGAAGGAACACGGCTTTGCCCATTGGAGGACAGAAAGCAAAGCGATGTGTGGGAAATTACCCGGCCGAAACGAAGCGACGAGCATCCGACCATGAAGCCGATATCCTTGGTAGCTCGGGCTATTCAGAACAGCAGCCGGGCCGGGGATATCGTGATTGACTTCTTTGGCGGTTCCGGTTCCACGCTAATCGCCGCCGAACAGACCGGGCGCGTCTGTTACACCTCGGAACTCGACCCGAAATACTGTGATGTGATTGTCGCCCGATATATAGCCCAGGCCGGCGACGACAGAGGCGTGTTTTTACTGCGGGACGGGGTAAAGAAGAGCCATGCGGATGTTGCTGAGGAGAACTCAGCGGCATGATGACGGTCCTCGATCTTTGTTCCGGCATCGGCGGCTTCCGGCTGGGGCTTGAACTCGCCGGTCATAAATGCGTCGGTTACTGTGATAACGACAAGGCCGCCGTGCGGTCCTACCGGGCGATGTACAACACTGAAGGGGAGTGGTACGGCGATGACGTTACAAAACTCAAACCGGGAGACATCCCCCGTGCGGATATCTGGTGCTTTGGCTTCCCCTGCCAGGACGTCAGTTGTGCAAATGCGAACCGAAGAGGCCTCGCCGGTGAACGAAGTGGAATCTATTATTCGATTATTAACCTCGTCAAAGGCAAAGACGAAGAGGATAAGCCCACATACCTTCTCATTGAAAACGTTAAAAATTTGCTGCACATTCATGACGGCCGGGACTTTGCCGAAGTTCTCGCTGAACTGGACGAGGCGGGGTATGATGCAATCTGGCAGGTTCTTAATTCTAAAGACTTTGGAGTCCCCCAAAGCAGAGAACGTGTGTTCATTATCGCAAATCTTAGAAGCCGAGGTCGACGAGAAATACTACCTGTCGCCGGAGAGAACGGCAATGCTCTTAAGCAAATTGTCGCCGGAATGCAAGGATACCGGGTCTATGACCCAAGCGGGGTAAGCGCTACTGTGACGAATGCCGGCGGCGGCCTTGACAAAGGGGCGGGACTGTATTTGGTCAGGCCGGTTATAGGCATTAACCGGCCTGGAAAACGCCAAAACGGGAGACTGTTTAAAAATCCGGACGAACCGATGTTCACTCTTACCGGGCAGGATACCCACGGTGTGGCGATAGCGAATCCGGATTTCAGAATAAGGCGGCTTACGCCCAAAGAATGCTGGCGGCTGCAGGGCTTCCCGGATGAATTGTTCGAAAAGGCGCGGACCGTAAATCCGGAATCGCAGCTTCGCAAGCAGGCTGGAAACGCGGTGACGGTGAACGTCGCCTATGCAATCGCAAAAACTCTTCCTGAAGCACACAATTGACTTGCTTTCTGCGTGCGTGTCGATCTAACATGTCACTGACAAACGCACAAGGAGGGATTTTACATGAAAAAACACAGTTTTAAGTTTCAAATGCAGGTTGCCGGACGGGAAAGAAAAGAGGTTGCCGGAATTATCGCCGGCCACTTTGGTGCCCAAGCTGCCTACAAGGGCGCGCCGGGGTTCGAGTATCTGATAGCAGAACCAACGGGTCGTGAATGGCTTGTCGACAAAGCCGGAATGATTATTACTCAAGGCGCGGAAGAAGATCATGTGACGGAAATGTTTGCAGTGCTCAAAGCACTCGAAGAGAACGGCGTGACGGTTGTAGGCCAGGCGGCGGTTAACATACCCACGGAGGGCCACAGCGGCGTGACACTCCGTAACCTCGTCAATATCCTGGCAAGCAAGGAGCGACTAATCGCCAAAGCGATGGGTACTCCCGGCATGGTCTTTATCACGCGGGAAATGGTCGAGGCGGTTAATACGGTGCGGTTGAAAACCGTCGAGGATTTTCTTGAAGCGGCAGGAAGTGAAGCCTTGCCGGGCTTTGTGATTACCAAGGACACCATCGCCTTACGCTGTTTCGCCGCCACGCTGAATCCGGAGGCTATTCAGGCATATATCCAGTTTGTCTTTGCGGTGAATAAAATGGCAATGGCCCAGAAACATTCCTCGCCACACGAGATGGAGCCGGATAATGAAAAGTACCATTTTCGCGTCTGGCTGCTGAGGCTGGGCTTTATTGGCGACGAATACCGCGTTGCCAGGAAACTGTTTTTGGACAGGTTATCCGGCAATGGGTCCTTCAAAACGGTTGAACAAGCCGAGGAAGCAGTCAAAAAGCGTAAGCTGCGGCGGACGAAGAGCTCCATAGGGGAGGTGGCGGGATGAAGTACGCCAAGGGAACGATTTTTGGGGCTAACGACGAGACATACATGCTGGTCGGCAAAATGTATTGCGGTCTCGGGGTTGACGGGTATGTACTGGCCCCTCAAGACGCTAAAAACACCGAGGTTCTGGTTTACACAGCAGAAGAGATCGAAGAAGGAATTGAAGCAGGCTGGTTAACGATAAAATGCTAAGTAATACAAAGCAACACTAGGAAGCCGAACGGCTTCCTAGTGTTGCTTTGTATTGCCGGGAAAAAAGGCGGCGTGAAGAAATGCAACAAAAAAGATTAAATTTAAACGAGCAGGCGGCTGAGATTCTGCGTATTGCCGAGAAACGCGGCGTCGAGCAGAATTTCTTTTTCATAACCACGTTTAAGCGTTATCAGGTGCAGCTTAAGATTCTGAACGAACTGGAAAAAACGATCAACGAGGATGGCGTGCTGGTGACTAAGGAGTATGTGAAAGGCCGTGAAAACGTCTATAGTCACCCGGCCATCGCCGACTATAACAAAACGGTTGACAGCTCGAACCGGACGGTGGCCACGCTGGTTAAAATCATCACCACGCTCCGGCATGGCGATAAAGAGGAAGAGGACGAACTGCTCGCGTTCTTGCGTAAACATTAAAGGTGGTCGCCTATGACCTACTTGGAGGAATATGCAAGAAAGGTTTTGTCAGGTGAAATCGTCGCCTGCCACCGAATCAAACAGGTCTATAGGCTGCTGCTGGACAAGCTGCTCCAGCCGGAAAAATACGATCCCTGGGTTTTTAATGAAAAGCTGACCGAGAAGCCGATCGACTTTATCGAAACCTTTTGCAAGCAGGCCCAGGGGAAGATGGGAACGCCGATCAAGCTGGAACTGTTCCAGAAGGCAAAGCTTCAGGCCATCTTCGGCTTTGTCCATAAAGAAACCCGGTTCCGTCAATATAACGAATGCCTGACGATTGAGGGACGGAAAAACGGTAAATCATCGGAATGCGCGGCCGTCAACCTATACCTATTGATGGCCGACGGCGAAGGCGCTCCGGAAATCTACAACATCGCCACCATGCTGGACCAGGCCAAGATCGGTTTTGAATACTCCTATAAAATGGTAAAACAGTCGCCCATGCTGCGGAAGCATATCCGCAAGCGCATCAGCGACCTTTATTTTCCCCACAACATGGGGATCATCAAGCCCCTGGCCAGCAACTCGAACAGCCTGGACGGCCTGAACGCCCACGGCGTCACGATCGACGAACTGTCGGCCATCAAGAACCGCGACATTTACGACCTTATGAAGCAGTCCATGTCGGCCCGCCAGCAGCCGCTGCTTTTTTGCATAACGACCAACGGCTTTGTCCGGGACGGCATTTTTGATGCCCAGTATGACTACGCCTGCAATGTCCTTGACGGGAAGGTTGAGGATGACCGGTTTCTGCCGTTCATCTACGAGCTTGACAGCAAGGATGAATGGGATAAAGAGGAATGCTGGATCAAGGCCAATCCGGGACTGGGCACCATCAAGTCCATTCAGTTTCTTCGCGAGTGTGTTGCCAAGGCGAAAAATGATCCTGCATTCAAGCCCACGGTCATGGTTAAGGACTTCAACATGAAGGAGAACTCCTCCTCGGCATGGCTGACCTGGGATGAGATCGACAGCCAGGAAGAGTTCGATTTTCGCGGCATGGGATTCCGTTACGGTGTTGGCGGATTCGACGCTTCCGAGACGACCGACCTGACGGCGGCCAAGGTTTTGTGCATGCGGCCCGGCGACAACAAGATCTATGTGAAATCAATGTACTGGATTCCGGAAGAAGTCCTCCGCCAAATGGATGCGGACGGAAACCGGCGCGAACGCGACAACGTCCCCTACCTGCTCTGGGAAAAGCAGGGCCTGCTCCGGACGACGCCGGGCAATAAAATCGACAAGCATTGTATTCTGGAATGGTTTATGGAACTGCGGGACAAGGATGACGTCTACGTTCCGTGGATTGGCTACGACCCGTGGCACATTGAGGATGCGCTCCTGAATGAATTCATAGCCGAGTTCGGGCGGGAAAGCATGATCAAAATCCGGCAGGGCGTGCAGACCTTGTCCTATCCGATGAAGTCGCTTAAGGGCGACCTGGCGGCTAAAAAGATAGTGTTTAATAAAAATCCCATCGATATGTGGAATCTTTCGAACCTGGAAATCAGGACCGACATAAACGGAAACATCCAGCCGGTGAAAGGCAAGGACAACCGCAAAAGAATCGACGGCGCCATGGCACTTATCGATGCCTATATTGTGCTGCACGACAAGATGGACGAATACAGCAATCTGATTTGAGGTGATGTTTATGTGTGATGAACTGATCAACCGTTGGGCCAGGCACATCTCTTTTTCGTATGGCCGGATCTCGGCATATGTCGCGCGCACCGGGGCCGGTACTCCGGAAGAGGTGCTGGTCTATAACATTATAGAAGCTGCCGCAGTGAATATTGACCCGGATATCCTGGGGGCTGCGCAACCGGTCCTGGAGGACTTCTGTGGCACAGGAGTTCTCTAGGGCTTTTTATCGGTCGGCAGCCTGGCTGAAATGTCGCGCGGCCTACATCGCGTCGGTGTTTTATTGCTGCGAGCTTTGTAAAGAGGCGGTTGGAACAAGCGGAATTTTACACCATAAGATTAGCCTCTGCCCTGAAAATATAAACGACCCCAATATCACGCTTAACTGGGATCATCTTGAGTATTTATGCGTTCGGTGTCACAACCAAACCCACTCCGACAACCTTCCCGTCCGGAACGACGTCAAATTCGACGGCCAGGGGAATTTAGTGAGGCGGTGATGAATCGGGAATGCAATTGAGGAATATGTTCAACGCTGTTTTTGGGAAAAAGCAGCCGCCCACGAATGTGACCCAATACAGATTCTTGAATGACTTTTCGCCGCTCTTTTCGTCCGTCAACGGCAATTTTTACGATAATGATGTTGTCCGGACCTGTATTGACGCCATTGCCAGAAACGCGGCGAAGCTGAAGCCTAAACACATCAGGCGCGTGAGCGGCCAGGTCCTGCAGGTATCGGACGATCTGCAATGGCTTCTGGAGATCCGGCCTAACCCCTATATGTCGTCTTACGACTTCATTTACAAAGTGGTTAGCCAGCTCTACACCAACAACAACTCGTTCGTCTACATTCAAACGGATGCAATAGGTAAAATAACCGGCCTATACCCGCTGTCGTATTCCTCGATTGAGTTCGTGGAGTATGAAGGGGAGTTATTCTGCCGGTTTTATTTTTTGACGGGCTTTAGGATGACGGTGCCATATACTGATCTGATCCATCTCAGGCGCCATTTCAACTCTGATGACATCTTCGGGGAGAGCAACCAAAGACCTTTCAAGCCGACCCTTTCGCTGATCCAGACGGTCAACGAGGGGATCATCAACGCGATAAAATCCAGCGCCCGGCTGAGAGGATTTTTGAAGTTTACGCAAACGCTCCGGCCGGAAGATTTGAAGGCCCAGCGGGACAAGTTCGTCGCCGACTACCTGTCGATCAACAATGACGGCGGCATCGGCGCCATAGACGCCAAGGCCGACTTTACGCCGGTCGAAATGAACGGCAAAATGGTGGACGACA
Organism: Selenomonadales bacterium 4137-cl; assembly: GCA_032334055.1. Lineage (NCBI taxonomy): Bacteria > Bacillati > Bacillota > Negativicutes > Acetonemataceae > Anaeroselena > Anaeroselena agilis. Next base: position 758,311 of record JAUOZS010000001.1, read on the forward strand.
AGCAGATGGCCGTGATTCGCGACAATGCCTACAGGTATTTCGGGGTAAACGAGAACATCATCAAGGCCGATTATACCGAAGACCAATGGAACGCCTTTTATGAGAGCGTCCTGGAGCCGATCGCCGTCCAGCTTTCGCTGGAATTTACGGAGAAGTGCTTCACCGACCGGGAGAAGGGGTTCGGCAACGAGATCATTTTTGAGGCCAACCGGCTCCAGTACGCCAGCAACACCACTAAAATCAATCTATTGCAGTACCTGATGCCGATGGGCATCTTTTCTATCAACGATGCTCTCGAAATGTTCAGCATGCCGCCGGTGGAAGACGGCGACCGAAGGATTTTTTCTTTGAACTACGTCAACGCCAGGCTGGCCGACACCTACCAAACGGGAGCGCCGGCACCTGCAGCAAACCAGGATAAAGACACAGGAGGCGATACGAATGGGGGAAAAACGCAAGAAGGAGATGCGCCTGGCGGAGATGCGGGCGATTCCGCAGACTGAGGAACAGCAGGACATGATTGTCGACGGTTATGCGATCGTCTTTGAGCAGCCGACGATCCTGTGGACCGACCCGGATACCGGCAAGGAATATAAAGAGATTATTTCACGCGGGGCGCTGGACGGGGTGGACTTGTCGGATGTTCCGTTCAAGTACAACCACAGCGATTCCCTGATGATTATGGCCCGGTCCCGGAATAAAACGCTGACGCTGACACCTGATGATTACGGTCTCCGGGTAAGCGCCATCCTGGCGCCGACCACGGCCGGCAAAGACCTATATACATTAATCCAACGGGGCGACATCAACAAGATGTCGTTTGCTTTTTATGTGGCGGACGACGAATACGACCGGAACACTTCCACCCGGCGGATCAATAAGTTTGCCGCCATCGGCGACGTTTCGGCAGTGGACGCGCCGGCGTACGAACAGACAACACTCTCGGCCCGGTCGTATTGCGAGGGTCGGAAAGCCGCGGACGAACTGCTGGAAAAGGAACAACAGGCGGCTGAAAAAAAGAAGCTGCTATTCCAGAAGTATTTCGAGAGCCACCGCGCCATTCCGTATGTGAAAACCGGGACCGTGGATGAACCATGGGATGGGGCGAAAATGCGGGCGAACCTCAAAGCCGGCCCGGACGTGAAAGCTGATTATTACCGGCAGGCATTCGCCTGGGTAGACCAGGATGCGAATCCGGACGCCAAGGGTTCCTATAAATTCATTCACCATGATGTTTCGGACGGCGGCGCCATCGGTCCGGCCAACATCAAAGGCTGTCAGACCGGCATCGCGGTCCTGAACGGCAGTATGGGCGGTTCGAAAATCCCCGACGAGGACCGTCAGGGAGTCTATGAACACCTGGCCGCACACCTTCGGGACGCCAAGGTCGAACCTGACGAACTCAGGAGTACGGGCAATTGCAATAACGAAGACGAGGACATGAACATGGACCTTCGCCGGAAATTGTTGATTATAAAAACCTATTTGTAAAACTGCGGCCGGATGGCTGCTTTTTTAATGCCTTAAACCGCGAAGCTGGATAGCCTAGCGGGCGCGCTGGACAGGGCGTGGCGGATTCGATCCGATTCGATAACAAAATCGCAACTTGGAGGTAAGCACTCAATATGGACAAGAGAATGAAAGAGATTCTCGCCCGTAAAACTGAAATCCGCAATCTGCTTCAAACCGGCGACGAGTGCGACCTGGATGCCATCCAGGCCGAACTGGAGGCCCTGGAGCAAGAGGAACGCGGCATTCAAAAGCGGCTGGACATCGCCAGCAAACTGAATACCGGCGATGTTCGCGGCAGAATTATCCTGCCTCCGGGCGCCAAAGTCGCCCCGGAAGAAGAACAGCAGCGCTCCGGCTTTGACACTACTTCCATGGAGTATAGAACCGCCTTTATGAACTATGTTCTGCGCGGCACTCCGCTTCCGCAGGAGTTCCGGGCCGACGCCACCACCATGACCACTGGTGCTCCGATTCCGGAGAATGTCCTCAATACAGTTGTGGACAAAATGCTGGCCAGCGGCATGATTCTGCCGATCATCACCCAAACCAACTACCGGGGCGGCGTGGCCATTCCGAATTCCAACGTCAAGCCGGTAGCTACCTGGGTGTCCGAAGGTCAGGGCAGCAGCAAGCAGGCCAAGACCACCGGCTCCATCATTTTCGGTTACTATAAACTGCGCTGTGCCGTTGCCGTCAGCCTGGAAGTTGATACCATGGCCGTGCCCGCGTTCGAGGCCATTCTGATCAACAATGTTTCCCAGGCCATGGTCATTGCGCTGGAGCAGGCGATCATTTCCGGCTCCGGCAGCGGCCAACCTACCGGGATTATTTCGGCCGGCACACCGGTCAACGCCGGCCAGGTAATTACCGGCACCCCTTCGCGGAAGTCCTTTATCGCCGCCGAAGGCGCTTTGGATATCGCCTACGAGGCAACCGCGAAATGGTGCATGACTAAGCAGACCTGGAACGCCATGCTGGGTGAAACCGATACCGCCGGTCAGCCGATCGCCCGCGTGAACGAAGGTATTCCCGGCAAAACTCCCCGTACTCTGCTCGGTCGCGAGGTTGTGCTGTGCAACTACCTTCCGGCCTTCTCCACCAGCCTGACCGCCGGCACCGTGTGGGCGTTTTTGTTTGATTTCAGCGACTATGTGCTGAACACCAACTACAATATCAACGTCCAGCGCTATCAGGAGATCTGGGTTGGCGACGACTGGGTTACCAGGGCGGTTATGATCGCCGACGGCAAAGTCGTCGACCCCAATTCCCTGGTCACTCTGGTTAAGTAATGACGGGGCGGCATAGTCCGCCTCTACTTTTTCAAGGCGGTGAAACACAGATGAGAAAAATTGACCGTGTGGCAGCGGTCTTTGCCGAGCTGAACCACAAAATCATCACCGATATTCTTGCGCGGGGTTATTCACCGACCGATGCGGAAACTCTGGCCACGGTCCGGGAGAATCTCAAAGTCTTGAAGGACTTCGATATTGAGTCCGATCCGGCGCTGGAAGTTCCCGCCGAGGCCCAGGCAAAAGCCAAGGCTGGTGACTAATCATGGCCACGGCTCTCTTGCTTGACGACGTCAAGCTCTACATTCGGGTCGACAGCAATGACGAGGACGCGCTCATCCAGGACCTTATGGAAGGCGCCATCGGGTATTTGCAGCGCATGACCGGCAAGGTCTACGACCCGACCGACGGCGTTTGGAAGATGGCGATCAAGTACCTCTGCGCGCATTGGTATGAAAATCGGGACGACACGGTTGTCGGCCGTGACGCCAAAGTGGACCACACCATTGATGCGCTCATAAGCCACATTTCACTTTGCACGGATTATGCGGACCTTCCCGCCGGTGACCCGGACAATCCGCCAGTTTCGCCGGTGTCGCCATGATTATCGGCCGGATGAAATGGCGGATTACCCTGCTTCAGCCTGTTAAAACTCCGGACGGAATGGGCGGCTCGAAAACGACTTACCAACCTGTCGGTAAGGTGTGGGCGGAGTTCCGGAATCCAAACGTCAAAGAGATTCCAGCCGTCGGTACGGTCGTCGGCGATTTGGTCAGGCTGATGTCCATCCGGCGTCGGACGGACATCAAACGCGGCTGGCGTGTCCAGAATGACGGACGAACCTACGACGTGCTGCACACCTATGACATCGATCGGGAAACCACAGTGATTGTTTGCCGGGAGGTTGTGTACTGAGATGGCTGTTTTCACGGTAAATCTGGGCATCAACGATCTCCAACGGTCCCTCGGAGCTTTCAAAACTTACGACGCACAGACCCAGGCAAAACTGCGTTCGGCAGTTCAAACCTCAACGTCGAACATCATGCTGGGCGCTAAACGGCGGGCGAAGGTGAAGTCCGGAGGGTTGGTAAAAGGCATTTCCATGTCCTACGACGGCATTCGAAACATCGGCATTGTCCGGGCAAAATCTTCGCACGCCCACCTGGTGGAGTACGGCGCCAGGACCGCGAAAGAGCGGCCAAAAAACAAGAGGGCCCTGCACAGCAGTGCATTGACAGGAAGCGGTTTTGCCGCTGCCGCGAACATTCCGGCTCGGAGGGAATTTCCTTTTATGCGACCTGCATTCGAGGACGAAAAACCGAACCTGGTCAGGTCGGCTGAGGCGGCGATCAAACCATGATTATCATGCGGCGCATACCCATGACAGCCCTGCAGACAGGGCTGTTTAGCTTATTGTCTGCCGGGCAGACAACGCCGGTATATGACGACGTCCCGGAGAATGCCGTTCTCCCGTATATCACGATCGGCGCTTTCACCTGCAAGCGGCTGCCTGACAAAACATCGGATATCTGGGAGTCGTCGCTCCAGATACACATCTGGTCGGATTACAACGGCAAGGCGGAGATCAACGCGGTCGCCAACGACATTGCCACGGTGGTTTCGTCGGCCTCGATCGAGGCGCCTGGCTTTTTTGTCATCAGCCAGGACGTCGATTTCTTCGAGGCGTTTGCCGAGGAAGAGTTCGGCTATCACGGCGTTCTCACCGTCGTCATAACCATTCAAAACACTGGAGGCTGATAACATGTCCGTGAATCTACCGACTAATCCGTCACCGGCCCAGGCTACGGTCGGCAAGGATTATCTGCTTTATATCAACACCGGCACCGCTACGGTTCCGATCTGGACGCTCATCGGCGGACAGCGGGCAGGCACTCTGACCCGGAAAGGCGACACCATCGACGCCTCTGACAAGACCACCGGCGGCTGGAAAGCTTCGCTGATCGGGCTTCTGTCCTGGTCCATCTCTCTGGACGGCCTGGTGCTGCTCCAGGACGCGGGCATTACCGCCTTGGAAACCGCTTTCAACGCCGGCAAGCAGGTCAACATTCAGTTCGTTTATCCGGACGGAAAGTATCGTACCGGCTGGGGTTCCATCTCCGAGTTGACCATCGACAACCAATACAACCAAGCCGCCACGCTGAAGGGCACCATTGACGGCGTAGGCCCGCTCTCCGATCTTACCGACCCTTCCTAAGGCGGAATAAAGAAAGGCCGGCCGGGGTCGCGCTATGCGAGCCTGGGCATATGACAACTCCCACCGCCTATAGGCGATGGGAGTTGTTACCCTTAAGGTCTTTTGAGAGTCATGTCATGTTCCCCAATATTCCGCAAATAAACCGTATCAGGCTTGATGTATTGGAAAGACACACGGATACTCATGTTCACCGAAGCCTCAAAAATGTCCGCAGTCCCCTGAATCTTTTTGATGCGTAATGAAGGATGCCGTGGATTCTCTTCGATGAGCCGTAGGAACTTTTCGACCTGTTCGATGGTGAGAACACCCTTGCCGACCAATTTCTGGAGTTCTTTTATGAACCTGTCACTGCGGCTAATCTTGGGCACGTTTGATTTCCTCCAGGAGTTCGCCCGCCGAGTATTCTTTGCCGTGCCCTTTTTCGGCTATTTCCTGTTCCACTTCCTTCTCAGCGGCCTGCCATTCCTTCGACCAATACCATGCTTGCTCCTTAGGAACAAGGGTCTTCGGTGTGATGATGATTTTGCCGTTCTCGATAGTGTACTCCAGTATGTCGCCCTCACGGATTGCCAGGGTCTTGGTTAGTGATTTGGGCAGGGTCACTTGGTTCCGGCTGCGTACCTCAATGTGGCCTGTCATTTTGACGCCCTCCGTTTTTGTGAATTTCTTACTTTCAGTATATCCGAATTTCACACAAAAAGAAACCCTTCATCCATAATTATTAATCAAGGAGGAAATTATGAAAAAGATCATTCCCTTTGACCACTTTGAGGCCGGGCAAACCATTTACTTCGACATCGTTCGCCTTGCCGAGCTGGAGAAAGTGCTGGGCGATTCCATCATAAACGTGGTTCGGCGCCAGGACGCCGGCATTAACTTCTGCATCGCGGGCTGCCTGGTCGGCCTAAAGCACCACTATAAGCGGCCGACAGCGGCGCTCATGGCTGAGAAGATCGAGGAATATCTCGACAAGGGCGGCAACCTGGACGAGCTGGCGCTACCGATCGTGCAGGCCATCCTGGCCACCGGCATCTTCGGAAAGGTGGATCAGGAAAGAAAAAACGCGGAAGAGCCCAAGGCGTAACCTTCGAGTCTTTTGCGGAGTGGGTTGAATGGGCGGAGCCTTTGGCCTATGGGCAACTGGAGTTGAAACCTTGGGAGTTCGGCCGATTGCAGCCACAAGAATTCATCTTGCTCCTGGAAGGCTACTCTTGGCGCCGGAGACAGCAGGAAAACATGATCGCCTACTTCGTCTGCCAGTTGATGAACATCGAGGGCAAATACCTGGCCCAGCCGATCGGCGTTGCCGATCTTCTTGAGCCGATCCGGGGCGAGCGCAAGCAAAAACGCAGCGACGATGAGGAATATCTGCGCGAGCAGTTCAAGGATATCCTAAGAAAGGAAAGGGTGTGAGGATTGTCGACTATCGCTGAACTCTTAGTCAAAATCGGGGGCGACAACTCCGGGCTGAAGAAAACTCTGGACGACAGTCAGTCCAGTGTACAAACCGCCTTCTCCACAATCCCCATCACGAACTTCACCGGCGCGATCAGCGGGGCGGCGGACGGCATCGGCGGCATGATCGGCAAGCTTACAGGGTTGGCCACACTTGCCGCCGGCGGCTTCGGCCTGGGCGCCATCGTCGATAGTGCCGTCAACGCCGGCGAGGCTGTTTATCAACTTAGCACCCGGCTCGGCGTGGGCACACAGGAGGCCGCAAACCTATCCAGGATTCTAAAACTGACTGGCGCCGACGGCGATTCATTCGCGGGCGCCATGCTGCGGCTCGATAAGAATTTTAATGCGTCAGGGCAGGCTGGGGAAAAAACCCGCGCCACCCTGGCGCTTTTTGGTGTATCTCTTACTGACAGTGCCGGTAAACTGTTGCCGTTGAACCAGCAGTTGGAGAACCTGAGCAAGGGCTACAAACTGGCTGAAGCCAACGGTCTTCAGCAAGAATTCATCATGGAAACGCTGGGCGTGCGTGGCATGGCGCTCGTCAAAACGCTAAAAGACTACGGCGAGGCTGCCGAAAAAGCCGCCCAAATCCAGGGTATCGGCCTCGACCCTCAAAAACTGCATGATCTGAAACTGAATATGGAAGTCGTGTCGATGCAGGCCGGCCAGGTCGGGCTGGCGCTTGCCGGCGCCCTAACGCCGGTAGCGCAGGAGGTGTTTCCACCGATCATGTCTGGCCTGCAGACGACGGCTGCCTTCCTGAGTGAGAATAAAACCCAAATCGTTGAACTGACAAAGGACGCCCTGGAACTGCTTGCCGCGTATAAAGGCATCCAGCTGGCAGGCGGCGCCGCCAGTGCCATCGCCTCCTTATGGCAGACCGCAGCTGCACAGGCAGCCGCGTCGGCTGCCACGCAGGCTGCCGCTGCCGATGGACTTTCCGCTGCACAGGAAAGAGCTATCGCCCGGGCCGTTGCTGCGAGCGATAAAATGTATGCCAAGATGCAGGCCGACGCGGTAAGAACCGCGCAGCAGGCGGGCCTGAGCGCGGAGGAAACCGCTGCGGTTATCTCCGAGAAGTGCGTCGAGATCGCCAATGCCGGCGCGATCGCGGCCGCGAAAATCCGGGCGGATATGACCGCCGCCTTTACGGCTCAGGCCGAAGCAGCCCGAATCGCCGCAGCCGAGTCTGTTGCTGCTAATGAAATGAGCGCCGCTTCCGCGAGAGTGGCCGCAACAGCCGAGGCGGAGCTGACAACCGCGACGGCTGCACAGGGCGCCGCTGCGGTGGCCGCTGGCGAGCAAACGGTCGGCGCCATGGCGACGGCCAAAGTGGCCGCCGGCAACTTCCTATCAAGCCTTTGGGCCTTGGCCGGCGGCTGGGTCGGCGTGGCTGTGGCCACAGGCTTCGCTATAAAAGCCCTGGTCGAGTATCTGGATGGGCTTCATAAGGTTCAGAGCTACAACCCCAGGGCGGAGGTTTGGGACGACCCTAGTCGGCCTGGAAAGCACCTGGTCGGCCGCACCGTGGCCGGCCACTGGGAAGAGGCTCCCGGCACCGAAATGGGCGGCTATTGGGTGCCCGAACATACCGAGCGGGTTGTCATGACGGACGCCGAGGAAGAAGAACATGCCGCCTACACCGCCTGGCGACAGAAACAGGAAAATAACAAGCCCTGGCTCCAGGACGGCAGCAATATTGATCCCACTCTGGCCGCCCAGATGGCCGCCATTGAGGCGGCCGGCCGGAAAAACCCGACCCATTCCGTTCACGACCACCTGGCGCAAATCCAGCGGGCCAACGAGCAGGCGGCCCAGCTCATGGCCGATCTGAATAAACGGATCGCCCAAAGCACCAGCATTGCCTACGAGGCCGGGATGGCGAACATCGCCGATGAAGTCCAGCGCATGAACAACCAGGTCGCCGAGATCACCAAGAACGGCGGCGACGCCTCGGGCCTCTCTGAGAAAATCACCCAATACCAGAAGGTCGCGGTGGAAAAAGTCAAGCGGGTTTGGCGTGAAGCGTGGCAGGATGTCAAGGATCAGGCGGCTCTGATGAACGCTCAGTTGCTGAATGATAAGAATGCGGAAGCTGATGCCGAGTATCAGATCGCGCTGACCCGAATCGAGAAGGAACGTCAGGCCGAAATCAACGCCATCGCTCAGAATGGCAACGATCAAGAAGCTATAAGCCAGGCGAACGCAGACGCCGAGGCCAAGAAAAAGCTGGCCGCCCGAAAGCGGGATTACGCCAAGGGCGACAATTTGCTCCAGCAGGACCGCGACGCCCTGGAAAGCGCCCAGTTGCAAGTCGCCATTGCCGGCAAAACGCAGGCCGAGATAGACGCCATCCGTCAGCAGGGACTCAATCAGTACATTGCGGATCTAAATGGCCAGTATGCAGCCGCGGCCGGCGATGCGGCGCGCCAGCTCGCAATTCAGCGCCAGCTCGCCGATGCGATTTCACAGCAGCACCAAATGGCCGCCACCAATGCAAAGACGGCCTGGGAAGTCGCTTTCACGGAAATCCGGGATGAACAAACCAACTATGCCGACATTATCGTCGATGCCTGGCACGATATTAAAAGCACCACGACGGACACCTTCACGAAGATGGTCACAGAGGGAATGTCCGCCACCACGGCGCTCCGGAACATTTTCCAGTCCGTCGTTCAAGACATCGAGAAAATGTTCGTCAAAATGTGGGCGGAGCAATACATTCTGGGTCCGCTGCAGCAACTGATCGGCGGTATGGTCGGGACGCCGGCCGCCGGCGCCGCCAAAACCGCGACGACCGGCGGCGCGGGATTAACTTCCATCCCGAGCCCGTCGGAAGCTTCCGGCCTGGGCTTTGCCGCTCTGGGCGGCGACGTTTCCGGCTGGACAATCGTCGGCGAGGAAGGCCCGGAACTGGCGTACTTCGGCGACTCGGCTCACGTTTATACGGCGGGCGAGTCGGTGGTCATGGCCAACTCGGCAAGTGCCTCGGCCACCCCCAATATTAACGTGAATGTCGTTAACCGCAGTGGCCAGCAACTCACCGTCACGCAGCAGGCCCAATACGATCCGGCTACCCATACCACCTTGATGCAGATGTTCGTCGACGGCGTGAACAAAAACCTCGCGGGGTCCCGCGACCTGCTGTTCGGGAGGGGTTAATATATGGACTATCCTTTTTTTCCGGCTATCGCGCCGCCGTCGCTGTCGCCCTCCGGGCCGCAGGAGGATGTCTTTCAAGATAACAGGATCAGCTCGCCGGTGGACGGCGGCTACATGGTTAGCCGCCCTCGCTATACCCGGAACGTCATGGGCAAGAACTTCACCTGGGTCGCGATGACGAACGCAGATTACGCGCTGTTCAAAGCCTTTGCGTTGGCGAACTACGCCAACATTTTTATTTGGATCGACCAGGACACCGGGCAGCCGGTGAACATGCAGTTCGTTTCTCCGCCTAAAGCCGCGAAGACGCTGCTGGGCTACTGGCATGTGGAAATATCGATTGTGGAGGCCTAACTTATGCCGTTACCATTTTCGAGCGCCGGTCTGATCGAAAAAAATAAACTTGCCAATGACAAGCCGTGGATTGTGCTGTTCGAAATTCAGCTGCCTGATGGGACAAGCGCCTATCTGGCGAAAAACAACGAGGTTGTGACCTGGCGGAATATTGTCTGGGAGCCGATTCCAATGCTGCTTTCGGACAACAGTCAGGACATGAAGTCGATGTCAACATTCACCGTTCAAGTATCGAACGTTTCCGGCGTCGTCCAGGCGTACCTTGAGGAATATAACGGCCTGGTTGATTGCGTGATTGTCATTAGGCTGGTCCATGCGGCGCATTTGGACAATACGAATCCGGAGATTGAGGAATCGTTCAATGTGCAAAGCACCTCCTACGATGAAGAGTGGGTCACCTTTACCCTGGGGTCGGATTTCTGGATGTACTACCGGGCTTTGGCGGACAGGTATTTGCCGGACTTCTGCTGCTGGAAGTACGGTTCGATCAAATGCGGCATACCGGCGGCAACACTGGCGCAGTACCCGACCTGCAGTCACACCCTGGCCGACTGCAAGCTGCGCGGCAACACGACGCGGTTCGGCGGCTGTCCGGGAATGGGAGGTTTCTATGCATCGAATATCTGACCTGGTTGGAAGGCGTTTCAAAGAAGGTGCAACCGGACCTGAAGAGTGGGATTGCTGGGGGCTTGCCGTGGAGATATTCCGCCGTTTTGGCATTGAATTGCCGGACTACCGGCTAAACTGCGAGACGGTTGCCGGCGGGTTCGCAGAAAACCGAGGGGAGTGGTTACGGTGTGCCGGGGAGATTCCGGTCCCCGCGCTCCTTGTTTTTACAACGCAGGGGATATGTGACCATATCGGCGTTTACCTCGGCGCCGGCAAGTTTATTCATGCTCATGAATCAGCTGGTGTGGTGATCGCCCGGACCGACCATATTTTCTGGAAAAAACGGATCGAAGGCTATTATGTGCCGGGGTGGCTGCCGTGAAGTTGATTTTCGTCCGTAATCCGGTCACGCCGGACAAGCGGGAAATTAAATACGTGGACGCCGGACCAACCATTGCCGAACATATCGCGCCCATCATCCGTCTGTGGCCGGATACCGACTTTTCCGTCAGCGTCAACGGCCACCGGCTGGAAAAAGAGGAATGGGACACTTTAGTTCCCGGCGATGAGGACAGTGTGGTTGTGCACCCTGTGCTTGCCAAGGGGTTATCCAACTTTTTCCGGGCTGTTTTCGACATCGCTGTGATGACCTGGTTCGGCAATCTGTTGGCCCCTCTCGGCGGCGGCAGTACGTTCATGCAGGGTTTGTGGCGGGCTGTCGGCACATATATCGGCGGTCGCATCGCCAACGCCATTCTGCCGCCGCCGAAACAGCAGGAACAACAGCAGTCCACCACCTACGGCTGGAACGGCCCGCAGCCGACCGCCAAGCCGGGAACGCCGGTGGCGAAAACCTACGGGACGGTCCGGATATCGCCTGTTTTGCTGTGCAGGTTCGTTACGTCCGACGGGAATAGCCAGTTCCTGAACCTGCTCTACTCGGGCGGCGAAGGGCCGGTTGACTCCATCGACAACATCCTGATTGACGGCAACCCTATCGGAAACTACACAAACGTTACCTACGACATCCGGTTTGGCACCAATGATCAAACGCCGATCCCCAACTTCAACGACACAGTCACCGATTACGAGCTTGGCTATGAACTGGATACCGCCGGCGACTGGTCGACTCAGCAGACGATAGGGAACACGGTGCAAGGTTTGCAGATTACGGTCGAGTTCCCCTATGGCCTTGCCCACATCAACGACGACGGCGGCCTGGGAACGGCTTCGGTAACGGTAGAGGCGCAGTACAGGCTGATTGGCACGACAACCTGGACCGAGTGGCCGCTGACAAACGGCGGCACAACTTCTAACTCAAAAAACACCTCCCTTTGGACGGCCTACAGAATAGATAATCTGACGCCAGGGCAGTATGTCGTCCGGGTGCGCTGTGCAGGGAAATCCGGCACATCAACAAGGGACTTGACCCGCGTCTTCTGGATTACCCTGTCCGAGATTATTTATGACGATTTCGCCTATCCCAACAGGGTTTTAGTCGGCATAAGGGCGCTGGCGACAAACCAGCTGTCAAGCTCCGATCCCACCGTAACCTGGGAGCAGACTCGTTCTACTGTTTATGTTTTGAATCCCAATACCGGCCAATATGAGCAGAAGCGGGCTTCAAACCCGTATTGGGCCTGCTACGACCTGATTCACGGCTGCAAGTATTTGAAAAACATCCACACCGGCAAGTACGAGTATTGCATTGACGGCAACCCGGCCAGCCGAATTGATTACAACGCCTTCACAGCCGCTGCCGTCTATGCCGACGGGAAGGTGAACGGGGATTACCGTTTTAGTCTCAATATTTATCTTTCCGAGGACCTCTCCTTCTGGGACGCCTTGGCGCGGCTGGCGATTGTGGGCCGGGGCGCGGTCATTCCCAAGGGCACGCTGTACAGCTGTATTTGCGACATGCCCGGCACGTCAACCCAGCTCTTCACCGTGGGCAATATCACGCAGAAATCGTTCAAGGGCCAGTTCGAATCCACCAAGGACCGGGCTACCAGCGTCGAGGTGACTTTTTACAACAAGGAGAAAAACTACGCGGCCGACGAGGCGGTTTACTACGGTCCGGGCTATGAGTCGTCAGCCGTGGTCAGCAACCCGGTGCGGACGACCTACTATGGCATCACCGACTACCGACATGCCTACGCCGAGGCGGCGTATTTGTCACGATGCAACCAGTACCTTGTAAGAACCGAGAACTGGGAAGCCGATATTGACGCCATAGCCTGCACCCTGGGCGATATTGTCGACGTGCAGCATGATATACCTAAATGGGGTGACGCCGGGGGCCGGATCGTTTCGGCGACGGAAACCACGGTTACGTTGGATAAAGAGGTCACGCTGCTTGCTAATCAGCCCTACGCTATCAAGATTCGGCTGTACACCGACGAGATTATCGATGCGCCGGTAAGCATCTGCGGTGAAGATATGACCACGGACAAACTTACAGTAGTGACGCCGTTCGCGACAATTCCGCGGCGGTACGATGTCTATGCTTTCGGTCCGGTCGGGAGGGAAACCAAGCCGTTTAAAGTCGTCGGCATCGCTAAAAGCGGCGATCAAAAGGTCAAGATCACCGGAGTGGAGTACGTCGCGGCGGTTTACGATGAGAAAATTGGCGCGCCGGTTGTTAACTACAGCTCGTTTGACACCTCCCCTGTTGAAGTCACCGGTCTGAGCGGCGGCGAGGAAACGTACATGCAAACGGATGGAACCATCGTCTCCGTTCTCCATGTTTCCTGGGCCGCGCCGAAGAACAGCTTCGTCGCGGGATATTCCGTCTGGTATAGCAGCGATAACGGCGGTTCCTGGCTTTTATGGGCGGCTGGAATCCGGTCGGCTAATACAACGATACTCAACGTGAAAGCCCTTGCCACTTACCTTGTGAAGGTCTCAACCGTAAACGGCATCGGCGTTGTATCACCCGGCGTTATCTCCGAACCCTTCCACATCGCCGGCAAAATTACTCCGCCGGCGAGTGTAGAGGGGTTCACGTATCAGGAAGTAACGGGCGGCTTCTTGCTCTCGTGGCAGGCGAATAGCGAAATTGATCTCGCCGGCTACAATGTTTATCAGGGCGCAAACAACGTCTCAATGGACGCCAGTGTATTGATCGCCGATAAAATCATGAATACCTGTCTGTTTGTGCCGGTTGCTCAGGCGGGTCAATATGCTTTTCACATTGTAGCCATAGACACCAGCGGCAACGTGTCGCCAGCGCCGGCCACCATCCTGGCCTCGTTTAGCGTACCGCCCGATGTGCAGGGGTTTGATGTGGTTCGCATCGGCGACGATTTGGATTTCAGATGGCAGCCGGTTTCCGGGGCCAATATCACCTACGAAATCCGCCGGGGCGCAAGCTGGGAACTGGGCCAGCGTATCGGCAGGACGACGAGTCCTTACTACCGGTGTCTGTTCCCGACGCCGGGTGATCACAGCTTCTGGATCAAGGCCATCGACAGCTACGGCAATTACAGCGTAAACGCGCAAAATAACAGCGTGGTCATTGTGGATTCCGGGAACCGCAATGCCGTGATCACCATCGACCAGGCGGCGAATGGCTGGACTGGGGCGTCGCTGAATACTTATGTCCATGACGGCGGCCTGCAACTCGCCGACGGGGCCATACGCGGCCAGCATATTGTCGAGGTGGATATCGGAAAATCCTTCACCGCCAGAAGCACGATATTGGCCGACATGATTGGCGTGAAGGACACCGGTATTACCTGGGGCAGCGCCAATTTTACCTGGGACGACGCCGAGGCGCAAACCCCCTGGGAACCGGACGGCGACATTACCGGCATTACGCTGGACCATCAGATTTCGCTATTTAAAGGCATCCCTTTGAATATCATCGAGTCCCTTTCCCTTGACGGCACAGCAGATGGCGACCTTGGCACACCTGCGCAGGAGGCCGTGCAAGTTACTTACGCGAGCGGCCGTTTTCGGCAGGGAGCATTTGTTCAAGACTTGACGAAGCTTTCCTGGGGAATAAACATACCGGCGATATATAATGTAGTTTTTTATGTAAGCGTTACTCAGCCAATTGTTGACAACGTGGTCTATATGACCTTCGAAGGGGCGGGCGGCCGCCTGCTGGTCGGCTACGACGCGAGTAAGGGAGTTTTTTATCTTGCGGACCATCTGGGAAATCGAAATGAGGCGAGGGTAGAATTCAAAAGCACCGACTGGCTGACGTTTGGAATTGTGCAAACCCAGACCACGAGAAAATTATATGTGTATTCGTTCAGTGCGAATGCGGCAGGAAACTCCGAGGCGGCTTACGGGCCGGTCGGCAATTTCACAGCCGTTTTTTTGTATCCGAAATTAAACTGATGGAGGCAGATCACGTGGAGAAAAGCGATGTAAAAGTCAAAGGCAGCCTGTGCCTAACCTTAAAAAAAGAAGACGGCACAGTGGAAGTCCGCCGAAAAGATAACATCATTGTAGCCGGCGGCTTTGATTTTATCTGCCAGCAGATCGCCGGCACGCCGGCCAACGTCATGAATGCCATCGCCTTGGGAACCGGCACGAATACCCCGGTGGCTTCGCAAACCGCGCTGACGGCGGAAGTCGCCCGCCAGGCCGCAACCTATTCTCATACCGCCGGGACGCAGGTATTTACCCTGAGTGCGACCTTTAACCCCGGCGTAGCCACCGCTGCCATCACTGAGGCCGGCGTGTTCAACAGCGCAACCGCCAGTTCCGGCACGATGCTGGACAGGGTTGTTTTTTCGGTAATCAATAAAGGGGAAAACGACACCCTGACGGCCCAGTTCCAGTTCACTTTAAGTTGAGGAAATAGCAATGGCGACAACGGTTAACGTGACTTCATCGCCAGGAGGCGCCTACACCTGGGGAACCGCCAGCTTTGCCTGGAACGATCCCGATGGCGGGAAAACCTGGGATACCGTTTATCCTGTCGGTTATACCTTGAGTGTGGGCGAAGGCTGGGCGACAGCGGATGCCTGGAACCAAGGATACACCCTCAATCCGCGTGAGGGCTGGCATGCGGCGGAACTGTGGTCACAGGCTTTTGCTCACAACATCGGCGAGGCATGGCGAACCAACGAGGGCTGGGCCGATATCTGGCTGCCCATGCTGCATATCTTTGAAGGCTGGACAACGGTGGAAGCGCCTGTGAAATCCATGTCCATGCCCTTGGCCGAAGGCTGGATGACAGCGGAAACGGCTTGGCGGATGCCTAAAATCCTTAAAGCCGGGGGCTGGGCGGCAGATGAGGCCATGAGCAGTGAGGTGATAAAGGTGAACCGCGAAGGATGGGCAACAGCGGAATTGGCTTCCCGGCTGACAGCGAAGATCAGCCGGGAAGCCTTCCAAGCTACCGACAACCAGCCGGTATGGAGCGTAATTCTTGCTGCGCTTGAGGCATGGAGCGCCGCCGAGACCTATCATGAAATCACCGAATTCAATTACCGGGCGATAGAGCATATCGCCTGCGGGGAAACGTCGATGAATAACAGCAACAAACCATTTTCCGAGTCTTTCACCACGGCCGATTCCTATGCCCAGAACGCAAGGAAAGGGCTCGGGGAATTGCTTGCGATCACGGAAGTTCAGAAAAACACCGCTCAGTTCCAGCGAATGTATTTAGAAGCCTTACATACTGTGGACGCCATCGCCAGCGTGTACCACCTTACGCAAGCGGAGGCGGTTTTTGTTGTCGAGGCCTATTTGCGAAACGCCAACGCCGTTCTTAGCGACATTGCCTTCGGTACAGGCGACCTTTCCCTGGAGGCCTTTCTGCACCTGAATTCGCCTGTCGGCTATACCCCGTTCACCAAGTTCGTTCCCGGCGAGCTGGAATACCAAAAAGCGCTCATTGCCCTTGTTCTCACAGGACCTTTGACCACCGGCAGGCCGCAGATTACCAACTGGCAGCTTACCGTGGACGTGCCTGACCAGAGAGACAACGGAACATGCGCCATCCCGGCGGAAAACACCTTCGTTCCGTATAACGTGCGGTTTTTTGCACCTCCCGAGGTACTGGTCCAGCTTCGGGGCGGCAGCACCGGGACGCCGGATATTACCCGAATTACAGACGAAGGGTTTTACGTGCAGATTCAAGACAGCGACGGCCAGCTTGTGGCCGGGACGATTGTCTGGTCTGCCGACGGCTATTAAAAGGGGAGATGCGAATGCAGCAATTTGTGAATATCCAGAGTACGGAAACGCTGACCAACAGCCGCCAGGAAATACTGAATAATGATTTCACAATCATGTCCTGCAATTCCGGCACTTCTTTCCCGACCACGAATCTTCAGGTCGGGATGCTTTGTTTTCGGACCGATTTAAACCAGATATTTGAGTTGAAAGATTTAACACCGACCTGGGTCTTAATTGCCGACCTGACTAAAACCTATACCAATAAGGAATATGTTGACGCCCAGGCTGCTGCCCGCCTTGCTCTGAGTGGCGGCACGATGACTGGGAATATGTATTTTGATGTCACGGGTGCCGAAAAAGACATTATCTTTAGCGTAAGCGGCGCAAATAAGTGGGGCATTTACGGGAACAACGGCGGTATCGGTCTGTATGACTGGCTTAACAACCGGAACGTTCTGCAATATAACCCCGTAAACAATAGTTTAAACACTGTCTCTGCGCTCCAGGTTTCCGGAAATACCGTTTGGCACGCCGGTAACATGGGGACAGGAAGTGGTCTAAACGCCGACACTTTACAGGGATTAAATCCGACAAACTTTCTTACCGCAGGCGTTCCTATCGGCGGTATTATTCCATGGACCACAAGCGCTTCAATTCCTACTGGCTATTTGGAATGCAACGGGCAGGCGTTAAGCCGCACCGTTTATTCGGAATTGTTCGCGGTGATCGGCACGAATTACGGGGCCGGCGACGGTTCGACTACCTTTAACCTACCCGACCTGCGGGGCGAGTTTTTAAGAGGTTTTGATAACAATCGAGGCATTGACGCAGGGCGTGCTATGGGAAGCTGGCAGGCCGACCTGTTCAAGAGCCATAACCACATTATGCCGTGGGGTGAAACGAAAAACGTAACTACCCCTCCCTGGGGTTGGGCCGCTGGTTATGACGGAGACAATCAAAGGGGCTCCGGCAGTACGGATGCGAATAACTCCTGGTATTATACGTCTTCCACCGGCGGCGCGGAGACCCGCCCCCGCAACGTCGCCCTGATGTTCATCATCAAGGTGAAAAATGTGGTTGGGTCCGATCCAGCCGTGCTGAACGGCAACGCCAACTATTTAGGCGGCGTTGCCGCTGACGGATACGCGCTGGCCAATCACACCCACCCGACGGGCGTGGTGACGATTCTTACCGGCACCATCGCCCACGGCGGCACGATTCCGCTGCCCACCGGCTACACCCAGGCGCAATGCGCCTGGATTGTTTCGCCCTATAACTTCAATACGGCGGCATTTGACGTAAACGAAGGCGGTACTTGGCCGGGTTTCACCTTTCAGTGCTACGCCGACCCGACAACGAGGGTCGTGACGGCGACGCACGGCTTCAACGTACAGAGCGCGCAGGCTTGCACCGCCTACTACATGATTATTGGGGTGAAATAATTTGAAATACTTCTTCGACGCCAACGGCCTTTGCAAAGGCGGGGCCATTATCATTCAGAACCCTCAAAATGACGATCCGCCGCTAGGAACATTTGCCTGGGGCAGCAACCCCTTTGCTGCCAAAATAGACGGTTCGGCCGGTTATGATCCCTACAATGTGGTGAATGAAAGCGGCGCGCTCCGCAACAGGAATGCGCTTACCCTTGTTGGCGACAGCACGACCAATACAGGAGCAGTCAAGTTTCACGTTTCGTCAGTATCGTACTACCCCGCCAGAGTGTTAGTAAATAGCGTCGCTTATGTCCTTAACAGTACAAGTCCCCTGGAAGTCGGGGGCTTTGCAGCGGGGGCCGCGGTTACGGTTGCGCCAAACAGCAACTATTCAACAGGGAATACGTTAACGCTGTATGCGTACGACCCGTGTAGCTGTTCTTGCTGCAACGGGTAATTTTATTTCCGGGAGAAAACAAATGATAAGTGCTCCAAAATATTCATTCAAGGAGGGGCTGTTCTTTGCCCCTTCCTACAGAAAATATACCTTCCTGGTGACGGACGACTGTAACCTAGAGTGTCAATATTGCTATGAAAAATATAAAGCCCCTAATAGCATGTCCTGGGAAGTGGCCAGGAAATTTGTCGACCAAATCTTTGCAAAAGATATTCATACCCATCCTTTTCCCGAGACGACTTTTGACTTTTGCGGCGGCGAAACCTTGCTGAAAGCGGACTTAATCGATCAATGCATTACTTATATCAAAGAAAAAATTGCCGAGGGCGGAGGCGAACAAAACTTCAAACCGATCCGCTACAAGCTGGTAACGAACGGCACCTTGTTTGGCGATGCTAAAGTGAGGAAGCTATTTGAAAACCATCGAATCGAATGCGGCGTTTCTATCGACGGCCTGCCCGCACCCCATAACAAACTGCGCTGCAATTCTTACGACAGGATCGCCCCGCAGGTCGAATGGTGGAAATCGACGCAAAACGGCCGGGCCACGGCGATGGTTACCGTATCGAGCGAAAATGTGAGCGATTTGGCAAAAGGCATCCGGCATTTAGTCGAGGATTTGGGGATTTATAATCTATCGCTATCCATTGTCTTTGACGACGATAACTGGCAGCAGGACCAATATGCCGAGAGCTTTTTCGCTCAGCTCATTGAAATCGCCAACCTTATGCTGCAGCCCGAGTACTTTTCCAAGGTATGGTGCAATGCCTTTGATATTGGTTCGTTCATGCCGGTGCATGACCGCTACCCTGCTTGCCCGTCCACAAAGACAGGACTTTCGGTGGACTATACCGGCAAGCTGTACGTTTGCTTCCGGTTCAAAAATCCCGAAATGCGCCGGGACTTCAGTGTCGGCGACGTGGATAGCTGGATTGATGAAAGCAAGATGGCGGTATTTCAAAACTGTACGACCGGCAACATACAAGGTTTTGAGGAGTGTGCTACGTGCGATATAGGCAGCGGCTGCAAGCGGTGTCCCGCCTTGAACGCTGAAAAGAACGGTGGTTTATACTGCGGAACCATTAACCTTTGTAAAGTACACCATGCCCGTTTCTTTGCGACGAAATACCTGATGGAAAAGAGGGCGGCCATATGGCGGCAAGCATACAAATAATCAATGTCCTGGCCTGTCAGGACAAAGACGGTATTATTCAGTATCTTACCGCTGCCGGGCAGGTACAGGATAATGCCGCAGCACAGAATCAGTGGTTCGACGACATGAACCGGGTGCGACAGACCTTGCCCGTGGTTTTAAGTCTGGATGAATTGCTGGCGATCTGCGAAGCTGTGTTAACGGCTTATCCCAAGGCCAACAACGCCCTTTTTCAAAGAGCCGTTGTTTTGAATGATAAAGGCGAGTATCAGGATGCGTTAGCTATCATCAATCAAATCTATCCTTTAATGGCCGGCGGGAAAAAACCTGCCCTGTTTCTGAAAGTGCAGCTATTGAAGTGCTTGGGCGCTCCTGCATCTGAAATCAATGATGTCTTAACGGAATTGGAGGGGTTGTGATGATTGAAAAAGTTTGCTGGTATATCGTAAAGGACGACAAGGTGATGGCGGTATCGCTTGCCCAGCCTTGTGCCGTAGATGCCGCTGCCAGGGGTGAAACGGTAATCAAAAGCAATTGGTATGAGGATAACTTGCTTCTCATTAAGTCGGTAGACGAGGCGGGTAAGGTACAGTTAAAACATGTTGTGACCGGGGAAATCGAAAAGGTCGCTGCCGATTTAATCAGAGTTCATATTAAGAGTGAAACTTTCACAGGCAGCGCCAAGCTCAATGTCCTGGGCACGCTTGTAGATAAAAAAGTCGGGGAAGTACTGGAAATCGAAACTTTGCCCAATTATCCGCTTGTGGTTAGTTTTGAGCCTTCCCAGGAATATGTCGGAGTGATAAAGGAGGTTCATCGTGCCTAAAGCCATTCTAAACGGCGGAAAAATTGTGATAGTTAAAACGGCGGGAGACGTTATTAACGAATATGCCGATTTGATTATGCAAGTCCGCAATGATTATCTTGACGCTCAGATTTTATTGGAAGGAAAGCCTGAGGAAATCGAAAAAGCACGGCTGGCGTATAAAGAAGTTTTGATGCGACGGCAAAAAGAATTGGATAATGTGGCTGAATGACGATTTATCAGACGCGTAGGCATCCATTTTTATGGAGGTGTAAGTGATGGTACAGCCTGAAAGGTTTTGCATGGAACACAGCGGCCAGTGCAAAGCGATTGCTACTCTGGAGAAGAACGATGAGGACATCTTTACCAGGCTCCGCGCGCTGGAAATAGCCGTTTGGAAGGCAGCCGGGGCGACCGGAGTAATTACAGGCATCGTGGTTGTTGTCATTCAGAAGGTGCTGTTCAAATGATGAAGCGATGGTTTTCTTTCCTGCACGATAACTGGGTGGGTGTTATCCTGACGATGACGCTCGTCTTGTTTTTTGTCTATCTGTATGCCTTCTTCCGCAACGGCCATTACGGCGAGCACTATGACCTCGCGAGCTGCTGGGCCGGTGTGGGCGCGATAGCGGCAGCGGCGGCTACCGGGTATGGAAAGTGGTGGACAGACAGTAAGTACAATAGTGTCGGTGGACAAAAACCGGATTAGTAACCAAAACGCTCCATGAGTTAATAAAATGAAAGCAAAGGGGCTGATAATAAGTGAAAGGTATTGATGTAAGCTATCATAATGGTGATATAGACTGGCAAGCAGTTGTCGCTGCCGGATGCCAATTTGTTATAATCCGGCTCGGCTATGGGATTCGTCAC
The DNA here is from genome assembly GCA_032334055.1 of Selenomonadales bacterium 4137-cl. Lineage (NCBI taxonomy): Bacteria > Bacillati > Bacillota > Negativicutes > Acetonemataceae > Anaeroselena > Anaeroselena agilis. The sequence continues at coordinate 779,766 of JAUOZS010000001.1, forward strand.
CTTGACCACAAATTTGCGGATAACGTAAATGGGGCTCTGTCGGCCGGGCTTAAAATTGGTGTGTATTACTACAGCTACGCGCTTAATGTTGAAGATGCCAAAGCTGAGGCGCAGTTCGTGCAGGAAGTTTTACAAGAATATGGGGTAAATCCGGAGCTTGGTATTTGGTATGACATGGAGGACGCTGACGGTTATAAGGAACGCAATGGTATGCCAGACAATCAAACCATTACGGATATGTGCTCCGCCTTTATCTGTGCGCTTAATGAAGCAGGTTATTCGCATGTTGGCATTTATGCTTCCTATTCGTGGCTGACAAGCAAAATTGACACTTCCCAGTTAGCCGATTATGTTCCGTATTGGAATGCACAATGGGGGAACAGTAACGATTTTCCGGCCGCAAAAATGTGGCAGTTTACGGATTGCTTAGATATAGGTGGCCAGACTTTTGACGGTAATGAGTATTATGGATAAGGGTTCTATAAAGGCGGCTCAAGAGAGTCGCTTTATTTTTTGAAAAAATGGAGGAATGAAAATGTCGGACGAACAAAACGTACAAGCCCAAGGAACTACCCAGGATGCCGCGCCGACTATAACGACGCCGGTGCAAAACGATGGCGCCAGGTTTAAAACGGCTATTGCGGCTTTGGAGGAAGCCGGTAAAGACCTTTTCCAAGATGAAATTGCGGCTCTCAAACAGAAACTGGTGAGCCTGGAGGAAAAAGCAAAAGCTGAGGCGGCGGTCGCCGCGGCGGAAGCGGTGCAGGCTGAGCAAACGTTTTTGCAAAAATATGGACAAGCTGCTGTGCGTTTGATCGAGATTGTCGCATTGGCCACGATCTTGTTAAAGCTGTTCGGGGTGATATGATCATGATCTCCACCTGGATCGATAAGCACGTCAGGGCGCTTTTTTATATTGCCTTGGCGTTAATGATTGCGATGGCCGGGATATTAGTCTGGGACAAGCTTCATCCCCAAGTGCCGGTGACGTTTGAGAGCCAGGAGGAAGCAACGACGTCGGCCGGAGTGGAAAAGGCGGCCAACGCCGCCCAGGCTCCCATTTCGGCGGCTCAAGCCGCTGCGATAGCGAATGAGATTAAAAAAGATGAAGATAAGCCGCCGGATGTTGTGGTACAGACCACCGGGGCAAAGCTGAAAGATACAATTAAAACGGAATTGCAAAAGGCCGGTGGCCAGTTTGCCATTGTTACCGAACCCAAGAAGGACTCGACTGGTGCGGTGCCGTTTTCAGTGCTTGGTAAAACGCCAACCACCGCGCCGTTAACAACCACCTTGATCACTGGCGGCACAATGCTGCCCAACACGCCAGTGACGTTGAACCAGTACAATATTAAAGCGTATCCTGAGCGATTGATTCAGGTTGGCGGCAGTTATCAAGAAGTGTTCGCCGCCTATAGCTGGAAGGTCAGCATCCCGAAAATCCCGCTCGTCGCACCGCATGGTGATGTCGGGTACCTGGGAGTTTACGGACATGCAAACATTGACCATTCGGACATGTCGAGAATCGGAATCATGCTGACCATACCGAAATAAAAATGAACCAAAGCCCCCGCAGTCATGTCAATCTAACTGCGGGGGCTTTGGTTACTCAAAAACGGAGGAATTGTGATGTTAGTACCTGAAAAAGCAGCCGTGGATTACTTGATTAGCCGCTATCTGCTAAAACAACTCTTGGCTAAAGGGTTGATTACCCATGAGGAGTTTGAGCGGATTGATGCGGAGAACAAGAAAAGTTTTGCCCGGTAACCTACTATTGCTTGCCATACGGCACAAGCAGAGTTATCATATCCAATAATAGGATAGTGACGGTGCAGGCAGACAAGGTTTAAGCATTGCAGTAACGGGAAACGAATCGTACGGCAGGACTTCAAACATTTTTAATGAAGGCCGATCGGGCTTTGTACAAAGCAAAGGAGCGAAAGAACTCGGTTATTACCTTAACCGGCATGTAGAAGGCTTATGTATCGTAAATCACCGGAATATAGAAGAAGAGAAACCGAATTATACGACAAGATCCGGAATTTGTCCGAAAGATTTGACCAAGTGCGTGCGGAAGGAAAAGACACTACTGAAATCCTCAAGCAGCTTGGGGTGGCGCTGGAAGAGTTCTACCTGTTTAGGCGTGAGGGTATTTAAAACCTATGAATTCAGCTCATGATTTTGGCGGCTTGGATGGTGACATCCAAGCCATATTTTTTATCCCGATTAATATGTTTCCGCATCAGAATTGAGTTGCTTTGGGGCGGCAACTGAGCTAACATGTCAACTGATGTTGGGAGGTGCAGCTTTGAAGAGGATTTTGACCATTTCGCCCAAGGCGCAGGCAGAGATAAAAAATGCACCGCAACAGGCGAAGCTAAAGGTATGTGCATACTGCAGAGTGAGTTCAGCGTCCAACGAACAAATGGCCTCCTATGAGGCACAGGTTGAGTATTACAAAAAGTACATCCAGCAAAATCCGGCGTGGGAGTTTGTAGGTATCTACGCCGACAGCGGAGTTTCCGGAACGCGCACAACAGGGCGTACGCAATTCAACCGGATGATTAAAGACGCCGAAGGCGATAAGATCGAGCTAATCGTCACCAAGTCCATTTCCCGCTTTGCGCGCAACACGCTGGATTGTCTGGAGGTTGTACGGTTTCTGAAAACCCTGGGCGTGGCCGTGTATTTCGAGCGGGAAAACATCAACACTTTAAGCGCCGAGAGTGAACTGTTGCTTAGCGTCTTGTCTTCAATCGCCCAGGAGGAAAGCCGCGGCATCTCCGACAACCTCCGCTGGGCCTATCGGAAAAAATTCCGGCAGGGGAAGGTGACTGTGGCCACAAGCAGGCTTCTCGGCTATGACACGGATGACAAAGGCCAATTGATGATTAACCAGCGGGAAGCTGAAGTTGTCAAACGAATATTCTGCGAGTATATTGCAGGCAAGGGCATTAGAACTATCGTTATGGGGCTGGAGGCAGATAACATAACGACTGTAACCGGTCTTGCCCGCTGGCCGGAAAGCACCATCCGCAATATTTTGACAAACGAAAAATATTGTGGCGACGCCGTCCTGCAAAAAACCTATGTCGCCGATTACCTAACGCACAAGAAGAAAAAGAACAGGGGAGAATTGCCGATGTATCGGGTCAGCGGCAATCATCGGCCGATTATCTCGAAAGATGATTTTGACTTAGTGCAACGGCTGATGTCTCAGAGGGCGGCGGAGTATGGCAATCTGCCGGGAGACCGGAGTAAGTATGCCAGGCATTACGCGTTTAGCGGCAAGCTGGTTTGCGGTCGGTGCGGGGCATCCTTCAAGCGCCGGACCTGGAACAGCAAGGAGCCCAGTAAGCAAATTGTCTGGCAATGTAGTACTTATATCAAAAAAGGGAAGGCTGCCTGCTCTATAAAAGCTGTCGATGACATTACGCTCAAGGCGGTATTTATGCGGGTGTTCAATAAATTGTATATAAACAAGGAGTCGGTACTTAAGCAATTCATGGTGAATATTGAAAAGACACTTTGCTATGGCAGAAACCACGAACAGGTGAACAACGTCGAGTTTGAGACAGACAAGATAACCGGGAAAATCAAAGAACTGATCCGAAAGCAAATTAAGGGAATCGTTGAACCGTCAGAGTTTCAGGCGGAATATGGAAAGCTTAAAGCACGGCTGGAGGTACTGCGTAACCAGAAAAGCGGTTTCGTCCAGGATGAAGGCAGGCTGGAAGAGGTTAAAGCCAGGACACGGAAAATAGCCGCTTTTTTGGAAGAACAGGCAAGTGTCCTGACTGAGTTTGATGAAGATATTTTTTGTGCGTTGGTGGAGCGTGTAAAAGTGCTCTCGCCGACGCACTTGGTTTTTGAACTGAAAAATGGGCTGGCTGTGGAGCAGAAGTTCATAAAAAGGAAAGGCATTCACGGGTTGCAGTAAAGGGAGGGAATATTATGAGCAAAGTCGTTTCCGTTATTCCGGCGAAACCGCTGCAAGTTATAAGAGGGCTGCCGGTGGAATCCAAAAAGCGTGTATGCGCTTATTGCCGGGTCAGCACCGATACGGACGAGCAGCTCAGCAGCTATGAGGCGCAGGTCACCTATTACGAAGAATACATCAAAAAGCGTCCGGACTGGGAATTCGCCGGCATCTATGCCGACGAGGGCATTACCGGCACCAACACCAAAAACCGCACGGAATTCAACCGGATGATCGACGACTGCCTGACGGGAAGGATAGACCTGATAGTTACCAAATCCATTTCCCGTTTTGCCAGGAATACACTGGACTGCCTAAAATACGTTCGAATGCTTAAAGATAAGGGCGTGGCGATATTTTTCGAAAAGGAAAACATCGATACGATGGACTCCAAAGGCGAAGTCTTGCTTACCATTTTGAGCTCACTGGCGCAGGACGAGTCCCGCTCGATCAGCGAAAACAGCCGGTGGGGGATTGTCCGGCGTTTCCAGCAGGGCAAGGTCCGCGTAAACCATAAGAAGTTCATTGGCTACGACAAGGATGAAAACGGCGAACTCGTTATCAACAAACAGGAAGCCGCTATTGTCCGGCGGATTTTCGCAGAATATCTTGCGGGCAAGGGCTGCAAGGCAATCGGCAAGGGCCTGGAGCGTGACGGCGTTCTTACCGCGACCGGCAAAAAGGTTTGGCATGAGTCGGTCATCAAGAAGATGCTGCAAAACGAGAAATATGCCGGTGATGCTCTCCTTCAAAAGACGATTACCGTGGATTTCCTGACCCATAAGCGCGTTATCAATAAAGGGTATGTCCCACAGTATTTTGTAGAGAATAACCACCCTGCTATCATAGCTAAAGAAACCTTTAAAGCGGTGCAGACGGAGATGGAGCGCCGAAGTGAGCTTATGGGGGGAAACAAAGGCCGCAGCCGGTATACGAACAAGTACCCTTTTTCCGGGAAGATATTCTGCAATGAATGCGGCGCGGCGTTCAGGAGAAAAAGCTGGGGCACGGGGAAGTATAAAAAATATGTCTGGATTTGCCGAACTCGCGATGAACAAGGGCCGAAAGGCTGCAGCATACAGGCGGTGGATGAGGAAAAGCTGCAGGAAGCGTTTGTGCGGGTTGTGAATCAACTTATATCGGACAGGGATACTTTTATTGCCCGCATGACCGAGAATATCGAGAAGGTTTTTAATGAGCAAGCCAGCAAAGTTGATGTAGTGGCTGTTGACAGGCGGCTTGAGGAGCTACGGACAGAGATGGCAGCACTTGTCAAGTTGAATTTGACTACCGGGATTGATGATGAGATTTATGGCGAGGAATACAGGCGGATAGCCGGCGAGATAGAGGTTTTGCGCAGCAGAAGGGCGGGGATTATGCAGGCGGAAATGATGCGTCAGGAAATGCGCGGTCGGTTACGCGAGATAGCTATGGTTCTGCGGGATATGGACGGTGTTCGGGAATTTGACGAGGAGCTGTTCGGGATGCTGGTTGAGCGGGTAAGGGTAATAAATTTGGTACAGGTTGAGTTTGTATTGCGGTCGGGGGTTGGGGTAGTAGAAATACTTTAAGTAGCAGTATAGTTTGTTTTCATAGATCAAAAACAGCTTTCCGGACGGCTGTGATGTGGTGGCTAAAAAATGGTCAATGCTAGCTTTCCAGAGGGGTTATCAGCTTTTATGGGTTCATGAGTTTCAGATTACATTCAACGCCAAGCAAAATCCTTTGTTGCGCCACCTCTAACAGATTAAGGATTATTTCTGAACCGTACGTCAAAAGAAAATGAAAATTTTGCCGTGTGTCTGCCGATAATGTGGTCTTACGTTTGGGTGGAAATTAGTCGGAAGCCTGGGTATTCTTCCTCTGGAGGTTTTTACTTTTTAGACAAAAACCTAAGGTGCGAGGTTTTTTGTCGAGCAGGACACTAAAGCTTTGAGCGCCAATATATTGGATAATCAAAGCGGGAGGTAACTATGCCGAATCTATATTGCACGCCTTTGGGCGGAACGGTGCGCGACCGATTCATCCGGTCGCTGGCGGAAGCCGTGGTTGCCGGCCGGGGCCGAGAGGAGACTTATTTACTGCCAAGCTCCTATTTGCTAAACGAGGTTAGGCAGCACATGCGGGACATGGGATTGGCTGGCTACGAGCAACCAAATCTATTATCATTTGATGAACTTGTGGACGAAATCCTGCACCTGGCAGGGGTGCGGCGGTGGTTTATGGACCGGATGACCCAGGAACTGTTGGTGAACACGGTGCTGGCCGAGGTTAAAAGCAGTGTGGGTTTGCCGTATTTCAACTCTATCGCCGAATTTCCCGGTTATGTGAGCGCGGTGACCAGCTTGCTGGCTGAGATCAAACGGACAGGCGCATCGCCGGATGAGTTTGCCGCTGCGGCTGCAGCACGGGAATGGGCGGCTAAAGACCAAGAGGTCCATGCCATTTACTGTGCCTATCAGAATAGCCTAGCTAAGCTTGGTCTGACCGACCTTGAGGAAAAGTACTTTCTGGCAATTCAGGCGTTGGACGCGGGCCAAGCTACACTACCATACCGTCGACTTTTCATTAGTGAATTTTATATCCTGACGCCGTTGCAGGTGGAGTTGGTAAGACGGCTGAATAGGACGGTCACTTTAGAGATTGGTATGATCTATGAAAAAAACCGCCCCGAGCTGTTCGCAGCGGTGGAGCCCACCTATTCCGAACTTGTGGGTATGGGTTTTACACCTTACTTTCCTGCCGTCAGCCGGACATCGGCGGCTGGTCTAGATCACGCTAGGCGCTTTCTGTTTACGGCTGATTCGGCATCTGTCGCGGCCGACGGAGCGGTGGAATTTGTTAGCAGCCCCAGCCGCGAAAAGGAAATGGCGGTGATAGCCGCAAAAATCAAAAGTCTACTGCTTACTGGTGTTTACCGCCCGGAGCAGGTGGCGGTGGTCGTTCGGGATATCGGAATATACAAAGATTTCCGCAATATTTGCGGCGAATTCGGTATCCCAGTCAGTCTTCCCCGGGAGGAGCAGCTCAAGGACCAGCCGCTTGTCAGAATGTTGGCTAATGCATGCGCCGCCCGAATGACGAACGGGGCGCGCCATGCGGTCATCAACCTAATGAAGTCGCCTTTCTGTCCGGAACTCGCCGGCTTTGACGCTGACGACCTGGAGCAGCAGGCTCTCGACCATGTTGTTCGGACATGGGATGATTGGTTTAGCCTGTTCGAGCAGCGGCCGGGCGGGGCGGAAAACTCCGCCCGCCGGGCCAGTTTTGACAGGTTGCGTAATTTGGTGGGCAGGCTGCCGAAACAGGGCACCTGCCGCCGGCTGGCGGATGCTTTCAAGGAGTTTGTCGTTGCAATCGCTGTGTCCCAAAGGTTGGGAGAGGCTCGCCGCCTGGGTCTACTGACACAAGAGAGGCTGAAGGCGGGATTGCTGACGCTGCAAATTATCTACGACACGCTGGATGAGATGGAACAGGGATTCGCCATGGTGGGAGAAGAGGAGAAAAAGCTGACACTGTCGGAGTTTCTTGCTTATTTTCACAAGGCATTGGCCGGAAAAACGATGATTCTGGAAAGCTATAACGCTTCCGGCGTACAGGTGGTGAGCCCGTCCGGAGTTAGGGGGACAACCTTCGGGGCGGTGTTTGTCCTCGGGTTGACCGAGGGCGAATTTCCGCTACGAGACCGGGATAATTGGCTGTATAATGAGGGCGATCGCGCTCTTTTCGGAAGCCTCGGGTTGGATTTGATGAACGCCGTTCGCCGCCGGGCGGAAGAAGACTTATACTTCGCAGTAGCGATAGCGCTAGCAGACGACTTTTTGGTGCTGAGCGGTTATGAGGACGCCGAAACAATGCTTTCGCCTTATATGGAAGAGATCGCCCGCCTGTTTATCGCCGGTAGTGTTACTTGGCGAAAATACGGGCCAGGTGAACTGTTTTCTACCGAGTATGACGCGCTTTATTCCGACAGGGAACTGGCCGGCAGGGCTCTCCTGGACTTTTTTACATCGGATGACTGCCGCAAGGAGGCAACCACCGCCGCCATTTATGTACTGGCCAATATTTTGGACAGCGACTTTGAACGGCGGGCGGCGGGTGAACAACAGCGAGCTTGGAATTTTGGCGCCTACGGGGGGATACTGCAGGCACCGGCGACGGTTGCCGCCTGCCGGATGATAACGGAATTCAGCATTTCGGCGCTTGAGGATTACGCCCGTTGCCCCTTCCTATATTTCGCCAAGCGGATTCTGCGTTTGGACGACTGGGAGGAAAAAACCGAAGAAGCCGGTCATGATCTTGTCGGCACGGTTTACCATGAAGTGCTGAGCGTTTTTCTCCGCGCCCACAAGGGCGAGATTCTGCGACCGGACCGGATTGAAGACTATTTGGCCCAACTGCAGGCTGAATTGGAAGCCGTGATGGGGCAACTGACCAGAGCCAAAATCATCATCCCAGGCAAGCTATGGGATTTCCAGCGCCAGCACATCACCCGGGTCTTGCGCCGTTGGCTGGAATTCGAGATCAAGGAACAGAACGGTGACGGCCTTGCCTTTACGCCGGCCTTTCTCGAATGGGGCTTCGGCCTTCCGGTCAAGGAGGGGATGGACGAGGCGTCGGTTACGCCGCCGCTCGTTCTTGCGATGGATAACTGCGAGGTGAAGATTGTCGGTAAAGTAGATCGTATAGACAAAGCGGGAGACTATTTGACGGTGGTGGACTATAAACGTAAATCTTGCCCTTCGTTTCGTGACTTGGCCGAGGGGCGGGATCTTCAGGTGGCCTTATACATCCTGGCGGCGGAGCGATTGTTATGTACCGAAGGCGACATGGTGGCTGGAGGAGGATATTATTCGATTGAAGGAACCAGAAAGGAAGGGGGTATGTGGCGGGCCAAACTGGCGGAGGGCATCCGGCACCGGGCCGCCAAACGAGCCGGCAACCTGACGGAGCAGGAGTGGCAGGCCCTGCAGGCGGAGGTGTGCCGTAAGATATTCGGTTATGTGAAAGGTATTCGGGCCGGAAAATTTCCTGCGGCACCGTCAGGTGATTGCCCGCCTTACTGCGTAGCTCGCACCATTTGCCGTTTCCAGCGGCGAAACGGCAACCACCAGGAGGGGGGTGAGGGCGATGCTTGATTTTACACCTGCGCAAGTCAGGGCTATTGAAAGCCTGGGGACTAACGTCGCTGTGTCGGCCGGAGCCGGAGCCGGCAAGACTAGGGTGCTGGTGGAACGGTATCTTCATATTCTCCGCCAGGGGCGGGCCAAGTGTGACGAAATTCTCGCCGTCACCTTCACTAACAAGGCCGCCAAGGAAATGAAGGAACGTATCCGGGCCAAGGCGGTGGAACTGGCCGAAGGGGCGGCGACGGAAGAAGAGCGCCGCTTATGGCGTGAAGTGAAGGGGCAAATGGAGTATGCAGCCATTGGCACCTTCCACAGCTTCTGCGCCCGAGTGTTGCGGGATAACCCGGTTGAGGCCGCGCTGGACCCCCAGTTTAAAGTCCTGGACGAAACGGCGGCCTCATTGCTATTAGAAAAGGCAATCGATGAGACTTTTGAAACCGGCTTGGCGGACAACGCCGAATGGCTGGGGCGGCTGCTAACCAATTACGATAAAGCGCAATTGACCTCCGTTCTGCCTGACATTTACGAGAAATTAAGCGCGCAGGGAATGCTTGCCGCCGATTTTACAGAACGGTTCACCAGACTTTACCGACAGGCTGTCGCCGAGGCAGGAAAGAACAGGGGCGAGTTGTTTGAACAATGTCAGAAACTGATTGCCTTAAAAAACGAGTTAGACAAAAAAAGCGCGAATTTTGTCCGGTTGGAGCGACTGGAACGGAATTGGGGTGAGATTGTCGCCGCCATCCAGGCGGCCGGCGGTGAGAACGAAAATGCCCTTGCAGTGTTGCATAGCTATTTGGACGGTCTTGACCGGCGCTCCAAGGGAAAGAAAATTATAGCCGCCGTAAAAGAGACGCTGTCAGCCCTTGATCGAGCTCAGGCCGATAGGCTGGCGCTGACCGTGATCCCGGATCTTTGTCGACTGTTGCTGGCTGTTCATTCGGTTATGGATAGTTATAAGCGGGAGCACCGGGTACTGACCTTCGCTGATCTAGAGTTGCGGACCGTCTATCTACTGAAAAACGTTGCCGGGGTGCGGCAAAAGTATTGCCAGAAGATTCGTCAGATCATGGTCGACGAATTTCAGGATACCAACGAGCTTCAGCGACAGATCATTTATCTGCTGGCCGGAGGCGACGCCGAGAGGCTTTATGGCAACAAGCTGTTCGTTGTCGGCGATGCCAAACAGTCCATCTACCGTTTCCGCGGCGCTGACGTCGGTGTGTTCGAACAGGTGCGGCGAGAAATCTCGGCCGGCGGTGGCGATCTTATTGAGCTCGATGTCAATTTTCGTTCGATGGATGATTTGATTGCGCTGTACAATGAATGTTTCGGCGCTCTTATGGGTACGGCGGAGGATGAAACAGCCTTTGCGCCGTTGCGGTCGCACCGTCGCGGAAAAGGTCCGGCACCTGGGGCCGAACTGCTGGTTGTGGCCAAGGATAAAGCGGAAGACTGGCGCAGTGATCGGGAAATTGAAGCCGCCGCCATTGCCCGGCGCATCAGGGCGATGGTCGGGGAAGGTGAGCACCTGATAAACCGAGACGCCGAGCCGCGGACGGTGCAATACGGCGATATAGCCATTTTGTTCCGCACCGCCAAGGACATTGACACTTATGCCGCAGCACTGCAGAACTATGGCATTCCTTATTATATCGTCGGCGGCCGGGGATTTTACGGCTGCCAGGAAATTGTCGATGTACTCAATCTGTTGAAGGTGATAGACAACCATTCGCAGGAAACGGCGCTGGCCGGGGTTTTGCGTTCGCCGATGTTCCTACTGGCCGATGAGACGTTGGTGCGTTTGAAGGAGGGCGGCTACAGCCTTTGGCAGGGCCTGGAGCGACATATGGCCATTCCTGAACTGATTGAAACGGAGCGGTTAGTTGTTGCCAGAGCCTGGCAGGTTCTTAAAAAGCTATACGACTTGCGCGGCATGATGGGGACAGCCGAACTGATACGACTGGCTTTGAAGGAAACCGGCTATTCGAATTTGGTGCTGACTCAGTTCATGGGACAGCAAAAGTACGCCAACCTGACCAAGTTAGTCAGGTTGGCCGACGATTATGAACAACAGGGAATGTTTACGTTGGGAGATTTCTTGCGTTATGTGGATAAACTGGTTAACGGCAATGTCCAGGAGGGTGAAGCGCAACTGGAAAGTGAAGGCGGCGACACCGTAAAGTTAATGACCATACATAAAGCCAAGGGACTGGAGTTCCCGGTTGTATTTTTGCCTGATTTGCACCGAAAATTTAAAGCTGAAATAGCTGCCGTGCTGTTTAACTCTGAACTGGGTATTGGGCTAAAAGTGCCGGACGCCGGAGGCGGGTTGACTGCGTCTTCTGTTTACCGGCGTATTGCGGCTGAGGAGAAGCGCTTGGCTCAGATGGAACTGAAGCGACTGCTTTACGTTGCCTTCACCCGCGCCAAAGACTACCTCGTATTGTCGGCCGAGGCGAATAAGGTGGTTAGCGACAAGGAGTTTAGCAAACTAAACACTTGGCTGGAATGGCTGGGATGGATATACGGGTTCTCAGCGATTGACGATCTGCCGGAGTCACTAAATAACGGTAAAATTCAGGTAGTGGTTAGAGACACAGGAGAAGAAAAAACGCCGCGAATTAACCGTGGCGGATGGCCCAAGAGTACCGAGGTTCAGCCCGAATGGCTAAACCGTATCGAACGCAATATCGCGCCAGTGTTCACAGATACTAACGGCAACAGAACTTTTTCCGCCAGCCATATTCTAAAATTCCGTCAGTGCCCACGGGCGTTTTATTACCTGTTTCACAGCGGATTACCAGAGGTGGCCGACTATGCCGCCAACGTCGCCGGGGACGTTCCGCCTGGCCGTCTGACCGGATCGGTGTTGCACCGCTGCTTGGAATTACTTATGCCTGGAATGCTTTGGCAAGACTGCCTTAGCCGCGCAACCGAGGAAATTGTGCCGCTACGCTGGCGGGGTGCCGTTATAGCTGATGCCGCACCACTGCTGGAACGTTATGTAGATAGTGCTTTTTATCGGGAGAAAGGCAGTCTGCCGTGCCGAAAAGAGTGGCAGTTCCAGTTAAATTTGCCGGGAAGCGCCGCTGGCGGATATTGGTTTACTGGCAGGATCGATTGCCTTGTTGCCTACTCCGACGGCAGCTACGGCATCATCGACTATAAAACCGACAAGGTTGATGATGCCGTAGTAGCCGCAAAAGCAGATGTCTATAAGCCACAGATGGTGTTGTACGCTGCAGCGGTGCAGGCGGCTTTGGGCAAATCGGTAAAAGATGCGCAACTTTATTTTTTGCGCCATGAACGAGTGATGGCGATACCTGTTGATCAGGCGACAGAAGAGGCCGTGTTCAATGAAATCGGGAGAATATGCCACTATGCCCATGAATACGACAGCGAGGCTGCCTATCCATGTAACGCCGATTGGTGCCGGCGCTGCGGCTACGACTCGATTTGTTCGCATACCTAATTATAAAAAAAACTCCATTTTCCTTCAGGATACTTTTTTTATCGAATTTGTTTTTTGTCTTTGCCGATTCCAGGCCATGCGATGCCTTTCCGTAGCATTCACCCTCATATGCCGCCCAGAACTTACAGCCGGACCAGGACCATGCATTAAACAGCAGTACCTATACATGAACTCTCTTCACTCTGATTTATTTATTTGTTACTCAGCCGTCAAAATATGGCAAAGTGATTTACTCCCCAAAGTGGCTTCATCCATGCTTGTTAGTACCTCTTTGCGGACATGCTTTGTTTTGGCTTGGGTATCACTAGAAGTAGTCGTCACTTTTACTTTGAACGGTATGGTTGCCAGAACTGTCACGTGGATGGATTGAACCACTGAGCTGTCTGTCCTTTCGCTTCGTGCCGACTGAGTAACGATGTAATCCAGTATATCCACTTCGAATTTTTGCTTAACACTACGGCAGTAGGTTTTTCCTTGATCCTTATACTTTTTCTTGCTATTTTTCAAAATAAATTCAAGCTTATACATACTTCCACCTTAATGAAAACATGAAAAACTTCACTAAAAATTATAGCATTAGGAGCTTATATGTTCAAGATGCATTTCCATAATAAGTAAAATTATCAAAAGGCCGGATCGATGCCCGCATTCTGGTAATTTAATATTGATTAAAAACCTGGCGGGTATACCATACTATGAATATTAAAGAAGAAAAGGAGGCACATTCATGTTTGGGTTAGTACCGTTCCGAAACAAAAATCTGCCGGCAAGAGACTATTTTGACCAACTTATGCACGGGTTTTTCAACGATGATTTTCCGGCACCGTTTGGAAACATGGCTAACGCTTTCCGGGTAGACCTCCGGGAAACCGAGAACGAATACATCGTCGAAGCCGATTTGCCAGGCGTAAAAAAGGGTGATATTACCCTGCGATATGAAAACCAGTACCTAACTATTTCAGCCAAACGGGATGAGACTCAGGAAGTAAAGGACGAGAGTTATGTCCGCAGGGAGAGACGATACGGGCAATTCCAGAGGAGTATCTATATCGATAATGTCATGGACGACAAGATCGACGCGAAATTTAATGATGGGGTACTTACAGTCACCTTGCCTAAACGGGATAAGACCCAAAGACAGCAAAGTAACATTCAAATACATTAAGCCACAATGAATGCTGTACCAGTTGTTGGTACAGCATTTTTGCGAGTTTTCCCTGCTGCGGTCATAACCGCAGTGGGCAAACATCTTTACTTTAAGTGAGTGGATGCGGTAAAACAGGAATCATTTGAACCGAATAGAAACATTTATGCGAGCATAGAAAACAAACGCGCAGTACTTGTAATACTGATGGTGAGACTTTGCGATGGCTTGCATAATGGGCTTGGGACTTTGGGTCGACTGGCTATGGATGATGTTTCTGGAAGAGCCTTTGCTTGCCCCACGGTTTGCACCAGTGACTGAGAAAGGATGGAAAAAGCTGCGTTACTTTTTGCTGGGTGCAGCGTTTATGGAAATAAATACGGTAGTGAGGCGGCGGAAAGTATGAAGCGAGGCTGGATTACAGGGTTTTTACGGACGGCAATGATTTTGACATTGGCTTATTGGCCCGGTGTGGCGATAGTTAACTGAAATGATTTTATGAAGGAGTGTGCGGGCGGTTCATGTGTTATCAAAGGATTGTTTTGACGCTTGCGATTATATTACTCACGGGGATTGCATTTCCTGCCCTGGGGTTGGCCGGCAATGGGGAAAACACTACGACTGGGCAGAATAGAGTTGTTTCCGGGAACAATGAATTTGCTTTTGAACTTTATAATCAAATCGCCATGGTGGAGAAAGATAAAAATGTATTCCTTTCTCCGTTTAGCATTTCGTCTGCCTTAGCCATGACTTATGCCGGCAGCAGAGGGGAAACTGAAAGGCAGATGGCGCGTACTCTGCATTTTGCTTTGCCTCAGGATGATATCCCCAAGTACTTTTCCTTGCTTTGCGCAAAAGTCTGCGATTCAAAACCCAAACCGTATCAGTTTCGGGTGGCCAATGCGCTGTGGGGGCAGGCGGATTATCCCTTTAGCAAAGACTTTTTGGAGCTTGTCGGCAAGTATTATCAGGGAGGATTTAATACCGTCGATTTTGCGGCAGAAGCAGAAAAAAGCCGACAGATTATTAACCAGTGGGTAGAGGACAATACGGCGGGCGAGATAAAAGATTTGCTGCACAAAAGAGATGTTGACAGCCTGACGCGGCTGGTACTCACGAACGCCATCTATTTCAAAGGCGACTGGGCTGTCAAATTTAAGCCGGAAGAAACGCGGGCAGCAGCTTTTGTCATCGGGCCTGAGAGGACAGTTGACGTGCCGTTTATGCATCAGCAGGGAAAATACGGCTACACGGCAACCGACGAAGTCGAGGTTCTCGAATTGCCTTATGCGGGAAATGATTTGTCCATGCTGGTTCTGCTGCCTGACGATATTGACAAATTCAGCGCGAAGTTAACGCTGCATAAAGTGGAGGAATGGCAGAAACAACTCTACACCCGCAAGGTTGATGTTTTTTTGCCCAAATTCAAGCTGGAAACCAGGTATGGTTTGGCAGAACATTTGGCGGCGCTTGGCATGCCGGCTGCATTTGACGAGAGTACGGCCGACTTTTCGGGCATGACGGGAAATAAAGAGCTCTTTATCAAGAAAGTCATACATCAGGCCATTATAGATGTCAATGAGGACGGCAGCAAGGCTGCGGCATCAACCGCCGTCGGGATGAATATCAAAACCGCGTATGAAATTCCGGCAGTTTTTAAAGCCGATCGTCCGTTTCTGTTTCTGATAATACATAAAGATTCCGGTTCAATCTTGTTTATGGGACGCGTGTCCAATCCGGCGGAAAAATAAAACATCGTCTTTGATTTTGTATGAAAGAGGGTGTACAAAATGCTAAGAAAATTACTCGAACTTAAACGATTGGTATTTATGACGTTAGCCGTGTTTATTCTTACCTGGCCGACGGTGCAAGCCGGGACTATGACCGCCAAAATCGGCGACGACGAATGGATCACAGGAACTGAGCTTTGGTATTCGCCGTCGTTTTTCGCTTCCGCCGATGAAGCTGTGCGTACGATAAAAAGCCTTGAAAACAGATATGTCGGCTGGAAAGGGTATCCCATCCGCGATGTGCAGATCGATTGGGATAGGTTGCGGGTTTACGGGGTCGAAGAAGGTACACATACATATCAGAAATGGGTTTATACCGGCGTGGGCGTGCTCGGCGGCCACAACGTCCCCGTAGTCGAACCGTACCGCTACGAGGAGACTAGTTTGGTTCCTTTTGGACAAGTAAAAGATATTTTGCTGTGGCACTACCCTAAAACATCCCGTGAGAATAAATGGGGCGTGGATATCCGGCTGTCAGGCGAGCAACAGGTTATTCTCCGCGCTAAAAGCCTTGACGATGCCAAAAATATTGCCAATGCTATCGCCACGCTTGCTGTTGCCCAGGGGAAACGTCTGCCGGTGAAGGCAGGGCTGGGCGTCTATGCCGATCCGGCGGCTGAAGGCAAGGAGCGGGCCAATTTAAAGTGGACTCAGAACACCGGCGCCGTGGTAGCGGATGTTATCGATAATAGCCCGGCAGCCGTTGCCGGAATTCAGGTCGGCGATATTATTCTGACTTTGGGCGGTACGGAAGTTACCAACGGCCTGAAACTGCGGGAATTGCTTTCTGTATTGTCGATGGGGTCTGACAAACCGGACTATCCAATGGACTTCTCGTTTGTGCGCAAAGGAGTGGCCGGTTCCGGACAAATCAAACTGGCGAATTCCAATTACAACATCGACCGGATCGCAAAAAACGCAGTTCCGCCTTCGTCGGCTGCCGATAAACCCGGCTTTGGCGTGTCGGTACGCAGCGTGAACGCTGACGACGCCAAAATGCTGAACCTTTCTACAGTGCAGGGCCTGCTGGTCACCGATGTAAGGAAAAACAGCCTGGCGGAAAAAATGAATATTCAATTGAATGATGTTATCATCGAAGTCAACGGCACCACGGTAAATACTACCGACCAACTGAAGCAAGTGCTTACAGCCGGAACAGTAGCCTCGGCAAAAGTTATCCGGGCTGGCAACCCGCTGATTTTGGAAGCGCCGATCAGTTTTTAAAGACAAAACAATATAAACCGATACCTTTATTTAAGACCAGCTATAAAAAGTCAAGGGATAAATGAAAAAGGCAGTAGCCATGAATGAAGTCTGATAATAGGCAACACAAAAAGCGGACGGTGAGGCCGCCCGTGGCGAAGTACCAAAATCAATCAGCAGTTAGGAACGTAAGGCTTGTTGTCGCGCAGGACAGCGTAGATGATGAACGTCAGTTTACGCGCGACAGCGCCAAGAGCTGTAAAGTGGTGTTTACCTTCAGAGCGTTTCTTTTGATAGAACACGGATAGAACCGGGTCGTGCTGTGAGGCGATGTTTGCGGCAAGCCAGATGGCTCGGCGAAGGTGAGGGGAACCGCGTTTGGACATACGGTTCTGTGTCCCGGTGAATTCACCGGATTGGTGGACTGAAGGATCAATGCCGACGAATGCGACAAGCTTTTTCGGCTCCGAAAAACGTGAAATGCTCCCGATTTCCGAGAGGATGACCGCGCCAAGGACATTACCGACGCCTGGGCATGAGGTGATGGGTGTGTCGAGTTTGACAAGATATTGCTTTATCTCGGCCTCCAACTCAAGAAGCTGGCGTTCCAGCAGTTCAATCATCTCCAACAGCTGGCGGAGCTGCATGGTAAATGCCGCCGTTCCGATGGTAATCCCGAATGACGTCTTAGCGGCTGCACGGAGCTCATCCGCTTTCGCCGCTCCAAAGCGCCCCCGGCTGTTTTCACGAAGAATGCGGCACAGCTCGTTGGTGGGGAGCGCGAGAAGCTCTTCCGGTGTAACGACCTGAGACAACAACTCCGTGGAGGTTTTGCCGAACATGTCCGAAAAGAAGCTCTGATACTCTGGGAATACCCGATCCATGACCCCGACAATTTTTCGTTTTTGGTCGGCGATGTAATCCACCAAATCTGTGCGATGGCGACAAAGCTGGCGCAGGGAAAGCATATCCTCGTCAGCAAGGCTGGTATTACTGAACCGTCCAATTCGTATGGTTTCGGCAATCAAGAAACTGTCTTTTGCGTCATTCTTTGTCTTGCGGAGAAACAAATTCCGCACGGCGTCAGATTGGATTGGGTTGATGACGTTAACCTGAAATCCGGCATCGAACAGGAAGCAATAGAGCGATAACCAGTAGTGACCCGTGGCTTCCATGCCGATGACAACGACTTCCCGGTTCCTGTTATGACTTTCTATGTAAGAAAGCAAGGACTGCGCGCCGGGCGTCGAGTTGGCAAAACGTAGCGATTTAGCGAGCAAGCGGCCATCCTGGTCGATGATAGAGGCTTCATGATGATTTTTTCCGATGTCGACTCCGCAGATAAGCATAAAACACCCCATAAAAATTGATTGCGGATAATTTCCTCACAGCGCAATGCGGACTACAACCTCGTTTGACATTCGAAGAATCATCAACATCCAGCTCATTCGTAGACCACCGCAAAGGTAGAGGCGGCACCCTTTTTTACAGGCATAAAAACCCAGGAAGGTGAAGTCCGATCTCTATCCGCTGCTTGCATTGTACCCCAATAGTCACGGATGTGACTACTTAGAATACAAACATTATTATACGAGGAAGGTGAGAAAATGAAAGCCAAAATCTCGCTGATTTTATCGCTGATTGCGCTGACCCTTTTCTTATCTGCCGGGCCGGCGTTTGCGGCGAGTAAATGGATCTATGTGGGAACGCTTACCCTGGCATCAGGGGACAGCCGGGTTGATTATGTCGATGTTGAAAATGTTTTTAAAAATGAGGAAAACAAAGGGGTTGTTTTTTGGGTGATGAGCGAAATGAAAAGCTCCAGATCAACTAATACACTCCGTAAATTAACTAAATATCTTACAAGAGCGAACGACAGTGCCACGAAAACGCTGGAGTGGCACGTATATGATCAGGATAAGGGGGAATTTATGCGGTCGCTTGAACCTGCGAAAAACTGGGATTATCCAGAGGATTTTTCGCTGCTTGCCGAGGCTATCGACATTGCCTGGAACAACGCCAAGTGACGCTATAAGAAGAGGAGCGATAAGTATGAAGCGCCTGAGGGCGCTGTAGAGTTAATTTATAATCCCGGGACAATTGCCGAATGCGTTAAAACAAGTAAATACTTTATCTTTCCACGGCTAAAGACGCAAAATAAAGACGGAAAGGATGGAAAATTATGAAACGGATATGGGTGTCAGCGTTTTTATTTGTTTTCCTTTTAGCCTTCGGTCAATTGTCAGCTAGGGCCAATTGGAGCGATCACTTCAGTTCGCCGCAGATTATTGGGCCGGGAACAAGCGTTACATCCGGGCAGGTTCTGGATACACTGACGCCGGAGTTTGCCTTTAAAGGGGGTAGGATCTGTCAGTTTTATTTATATCTTCGAAGATAATTCCCCGCTTACTTTGGCGGAAGAAGTGTCTCAAAAACGCAATCCAATTTTTGTTTGCCGGGCGCTGTCCACTTCGCTCAAAATTCCCGAAGGTGTTCTAAAACCGGGAAATAGTTATTACTGGTATGTAAAATCAATTCATAATCTGGGAACAAAAAGCGAATGCGCCAAAACAAGTGAAACACTTTATTTCGCTACTGCCAACGATGCCAAGTAGAAGATTGAAATTACCGGTGTGGTGCCGGTGTTTTCTTTTAATCCGTTTTGACCGCTCAATGCACGTTGAGTCGGTAGTTTGGCTGCAAAGAAAACATGACTGATGAAGTCAGAAAATGCCCGTTGCCGGAAGGTAACGGGCATTTAAAAAATTTTCGGCAGGCCTTCCGTATGGTTGAGCTTTCGTAAGGCTTTAAATTTTTGCTGATTTCCCGCACTTTCTTTTCCGGTATTTGCAAGACCAGCAGTACTTTTACAAACTGGCAAGCTCTCTCAAGTAATATTCAGGGAGGTTCGCCTGGTTGGGATCGCCTATATCGGGCAATGCTGGAAAATTTGCTGATGAAAAAGCAAACTCTCTTTGTGATAAACCAAAGAGAGTTTTTTTGGCATAAGCCCTTCCGTTGGTTGCTATATCTCGATCTTGGCACCGAGAATTTTGGTCAGCGTGCTCAGCCATTGGGGGTGGTCCCACCAGCCTCTGTGCTTCCGTGTTCTGTTTGAAGGTCAGGAAATGCGGCGACACCATATGGTTCTGCCATATCTGCCTGCTCTCCCGGCTTTCGTAAATCAGGAAGGGGCGGAATCATCGATGGAGGTGTGCAGCCGGTACTCCAGGCAACCTTCCTCGGCACGTGTGGCGTCCACCAGGCCGACGAGTTCCCGCTGCACCTTTTTCTCCGCTCCGGGCAGGCTTTTAACCGTTGCTACGATCGTAAGCTTAGACAAAGTAAACACCCCCAATCCGGTCAATTACCATGTGTCGTAATGGACCCGGCTTCGGTCATACCGGTTGCCGGCTTCGGGAAATTCGTCGGGATAACCGATGGAGACGACGGAAAACGGCGTGATCGCCGCCGGCAGCTTCAGCAGTTGCTTAATCTCCTGCACGTTCTGCCGGGGATGGACACCCAGCCACACCCCGCCCAATCCATTAGCGACGGCGGCGGTAAGGATATTTTCTGTCGCTGCCGCGCAGTCTTGCACCCAGTAGTGTTTGAAATCTCCCAATTCCTCGGTTGCACAAACCACGATAGCCAGCGGAGCTTGGTTCAACATGAAAGCGTAAGGATGAACTTCGGCGATAGACGCCAGGATGTTCCGGTCCCTCACGACTACGAAATGCCACGGCTGCTGGTTGGCTGCGCTGGGGGCGGACATTGCCGCGTGCAGCAGGTCGCGGACGATTTCGTCGGCTACCGGTTGCGACGTGTATTTGCGGATACTCTTTCTCTTTAACAGTGATTCCATACGTTTCTCCTTTTTGATTTGATTAACAAAGCGCTTTGTTAATGCTATAATATTACTGTATTATTCCAGCGGCAAGTATGCACTAATTTGTGCAGTAGTATTATTATGGGAACCATGGAAAGCGGGGCTAGCGATGATAAAGCACCTAAAGGCAAAGTACGACGAGGGGAAGTTCGCCTGCGAAGTGGAACTGGTCCTGTCTGTCATGGGCGGCAAGTGGAAACCAATAATACTGTGGCATCTGGGGCAGAGCGGCACTCTTCGCTATGGGCAGCTGAAAAGATGCATAAAAAAAATAACTCCCAAAATACTGATTCAACAGCTCCGGGAACTGGAACAAGACGGCATAGTGGCTAGAAAAGAATATCACCAGATTCCGCCGAAGGTTGAGTACTCCCTCACATCCGAGGGGGAGGAACTGATTCCGATCCTCACGGTGCTGTGCGAGTGGGGTAAAAAGCGCATCCTCGGCGAGGAACCGGCTTCGTCATGCAATGCGATAGTGTGAGCGAGGATACAGATAACAAACTGACTTTGCGAGGGTTATGGCCGCAAACTGTAGATTATTTTCTTCACCCGTTCGCGCTCCTCGAAGAACATTGAGTGCGTGGCGTTGATAGAACGGGAGTGGTTGGCTTCGAAAGGTTTGCGGGCATTTAGGAAATTTGAAGAGTGCTCCGTCCCGTGAGATATGGGGACGAAGCACTCTTTAGTTTGGCTGCGAGCCTCTCGCCGGAGGCGGGGCTGACGGAGAAGCCGGAGCGGCTAGGCGCATTGGCACGACTAGGCGCTTGGTTTCATATTATAATAAAAGCGGATTTGGCCTCGTAAGGAGGAAAAATGAAAGTAATTGCTTTTAACGGCAGCCCCCGCAAGGAGGGCAATACCTATTACGCGATGAGCCTTGTCGGCGAAGAGTTGCTGCGGGAAGGAATCGGATTTGAGGTCGTTCAGGTCGGCGATCAGTGTGTGAGAGGCTGCATGGCTTGCAAAAGGTGCATAGTGAATCAAAACGAACGCTGTGTTATTTGTTCCGACGATGTAAATGACTGGATTCAAAGGATGAAAAGAGCCGACGGCGTACTGCTAGGATCGCCGACATATTACGGCGGCGTTGCGGGACCGATGAAGTGCTTTCTGGACAGAGCCTTTTACGTTATCGGCGCCAATCAGTCGCTGACTCTGCTTATGTGGTATAAAGTCTGGGCGGCGGTGGCGGCTATGGGACGGGCCGGAGGGGTTGCGGTCTATGACAATCTTAGCCGCTACTTTAGCGGTTACAAATGGGTTTGCCCAATGCCAACTGGTTTTCCTGTGATTTTTGGCGATGAGCCTGGTGACGCTAAAAAAGACGCTCGTGGAATCCAAGTCATGCGGATATTGGGTAAAAGCATGGCTTGCCTGCTAAAAGAAGTATCAGCAGCGGTGGAAGGACGGCCAGGATAGCAGACCCAGTTGATAAGGCTATAAGCAAGCGGGAATGCGCTTGGGCCGATGTGTCGCTGCTTCCGGAGTTGTCGCGAATATTTGGTGTCGACATTGAAGAAATACTGTCCGGGGAAATGACAGTAAACGCCCCATTAGGTGTATGTATTACTTACCCTTTAGGCTAAGCTGGAACCCCCTGATGGTTGAAAAAACGGCCGCCGCCCCATAGAACGCAGCCAACATGTTCCACCTCTGGGAGCGCTTTAAAGCCATGTTCAGACCCTCTTCTCATTAGGAATCTCTCGTTTTGTATATTATGCTATGCTAAACAGGATAAGTCGGTAACTCATATCAGAATAAGAAGGGAGAGACCGGTTAACGGTCTCTCCCTTCTTCCATTTCCGCTGCTTCTTTCTCGTTCCGGGGGCTACGGGTATGGCCGGTGTCGTCCGGGATGGAATCCGCCAGATCCACGATACCCTCGTGCTCGTTGCTATTGGGCCAAAGCGCCTTGTAATTGTAAGTGCCCGGGATGTCCTGGGGAGTGTCCGAGCTTCCCCATCTAAGGACTGCCTGAAGAGCGTCCTCGCCGTCGAAACCGACGAAATCCGACTGCACAGTATCCAGGAATGTCCGATGAAAAGGGGGCGCAAGGATTTCTTCTTCCAAAGGGCGGGGAGTGGGGTCGCCGTTACCGTCGGTTTCCTGCTGACAACAAATGCAAAGGGAAGCCCACGGGACCGCGTCCAGCCGTTCCCGGCCGATGGCGCGGCCACATTTCTCGCAGGTCCCGTAAGTGCCGGCGGCCATTTTGTCGAGCGCCGTTTCGACCCGCTCTAGAAGGATATGCTCGTTGTCGCGGAGGGCCACGTCCTTGCTGCGTTCGAACATAACGTCGCCGAGATCGGCGGGATGGTTGTCATACATTGACAGTTCTCCCACCGAGTCGGACATCGTATCGCCGATGCCTGTTTCTTCCAGGCGGCTTATCATATGCGTCAGCTTATCCTTTTCGGCAAGAAGTTTTTCCCTGGTTTTTTCCATGCTGTTTTCCACAAAAGCATCCCTCCCCGAGGTTAGCATGCTTAAAAAGCTGCCGCGCAATAAGTGGCATTTTCTATCAGGCATGTCTTGTATGCGGCCGCAGAAACTAGGCTTAGAAAAGGGGGGACGACAATGACAGACGAAAAGCGCATCGCCGATGCCAGAGTAAACTATCCGGTAAAACAGGGGACGAAGGTCACGGCGACGCCCGGGCTGCCGAGCGAGAGGCCAAAGCCGAAGTAGTTATCTGTAGGCAAAAAGAACAGGATTTTCAACGCATTATCAAAGAAGCGGATGACCAAGCTATAATCAGGTTCAATTATGTATCACGAGGAGGGCGAAGCGATGTCTAGAAGCCGTCAGGTTGTGAATCCTGCCGCCGAACAGGCGCTCGACCGTCTCAAAGAGGAAACGGCAGCCGAATTGGGGCTGCAAGATTACGGCAACCGTTACAAAGGCGCCATCACTTCAGCCGACAACGGCCGGGTCGGGGGGCATATGGTACGGAAGATGATCGAGTCGTATGAGAATACCTTGTCGAGCGGTACAACCAAGTAATTGAAGTAGGCGTAATATCCGGAGGGGGTCTGAAACGTAGGGGTTCAGACCCCCTCCGGATATTACGGACTAAGAGGAGGCCGGACTGCCGCCTCAGTCTACACTGTATTTCGGGCGTTCTTCATAGTAACGAAGCAGTTCGCTGACGGTCAAAAACTCGTAGCCCTGCTCCTTCAGCCGGTCGATTATGAGGGGGAGGACTTTACTCGTGGGCAGGGGCCCAATTCCGTCATGGAAGAGAATTATGCCGCCCGGTCTGGTGTTTCTGAGCACGGACCTGACGATTCCCTCGCCCGAGGAGTACCAATCGTGGGAATCCACCGACCACAAAACGATGGTGTAATCTCGTCGCGAGGCCTCGTCGAGAAGGGTGTGGTCGTAGCCCCCTCCGGGCGGCCGGAACAGCGTGCACTTGATCCCCAGAGTTTTCGCAAGCAGTCTGTCGGTTCGGTCGAGTTCATTCAAAAGTTTTTCTTTGTTTATATGGCTGAGTCTGACATGGGTAAAGGTGTGGTTGCCGACTTCGTGGCCTCCGGCGAACTCGTCCCGAACATATTGCGGATATTTCTCCACCATTTCGCCGACGACAAAAAAGGTGGCCCGCACGTTCCTGGCCCTTAGAATCGAGAGAATTTCCGGTGTCTTTTTGCCTGGTCCATCATCGAAGGTGAGGGCGACAATTTTGTGGGTGGTTGGTATGTATTTTACGACCCGGGCGTTGTCGGCCAGCGTTTTTTCTACTTCGCTTCCCAGTAAGGCGAGTGCCGCCAGCCCGATGCCCAATAGAAGCTTCTTCTTTACTATTGTTATTACCATTACCCGCTTGCCCCCCGGTAAGAGATTCTAATATATATGATTACGGAGGGCAGATGATACGCTGAGCGGCAGTATGAGCCGGTCTCGCTTTTTTGGCATAGCGGTAAAGTGATTTGGAAAAACTTATCTTACCAAAAGCGAGGGGATGAGCATATGTCAGGGCCTATTGGGTTGGATATGCAAAGAAAAGAAGCCTGGGATAAGGTGACGGGTGCAGCCAAGTACACGAACGATTACGTTGTGCCGGGGATGCTTCACGCCAAGCTTGTCACCAGTCCGCATGCCCATGCCAAAATTGTCGCGCTGCATTCCGATGAGGCTCTGAGGGCTCCGGGTGTCGTGGCCGTCCTGACCGGTGAGACCTATCCGGTCTTATGCGGTTCGGTACTCGCCGACCGACCTCCGATTGCCAGGGGCAAAGTCCGCTATTTCGGCGAACCGGTGGCCATGGTGGTGGCGACCGGTGAACCTGAAGCCATCAGGGCGGCGAAGCTGGTCAAGGTCGAGTACGAGTGTCTTCCGGTGATCAATTCCGTGCAAGCTGCGGTGGCGGAGGGTGCCCCGCTCGTGCACGAGGACCTCGCCGGCTACGAGCACGTTATCAAAGAGGTTTACCCCAAGCCGGGCAGCAACATCTGTCATCACGTTCAGATCCGCAAGGGGGATTTTGCCCAGGGATTTGCTGAGAGCGACGCGATTGTGGAGGCGTCCTATTTCCTCCCGCAGTCAGACCATGTCGCCATGGAGACCAGAACCGCGCGGGCGGAAATTCTGCCGAGCGGCCAGGTCGTGATAACGACGTCTACCCAGGCTCCCTTCTCGGTTGTGAAGATGATCAGCAAGAATTTCCAGCTCGGCGAGCAGGAAATCACGGTCAAGACGCCGCTGGTGGGCGGAGGGTTCGGGGGCAAAGCATCCGTGCAGTTGGAGATTCTGGCTTATATGGCTTCGCGGGCCGCCGGCGGGAGACTTGTCAAAATCGCCAACACCAGGGAAGAAGACTTCGTAACTTCTCCTTGCAAGCTTGGGTGTGAAGGACGCGTCAAGCTGGGCGCGACCAAAGACGGGCTGTTCAAGGCCGTGGAGCTGGAGTTTCTCGTCGACGTGGGCGCGTACGCGGACACCGGCCCGCGAATGACGGAGGCCGCCCTGGTCGACGGAACGGGCCCGTACAAAATAGAAAATGTATGGGGTGATGGGTACTCCGTCTATACGAATCATCCCTATGCGACTTCTTACCGGGGGTTTGGGCACATCGCCGCGGCGTTCTGCATCGAGCGGACGATTGATAAGCTGGCGAAAACCCTTGGCCTCGATCCTTTGGTTATCCGGGCTAAGAATGCCATCATACCCGGCGAGACCACGTCCACCCAAGTCGAGGTTACGGCGAGCAACGCGGGCAATTTGGCCGAGTGCCTGGAAAAGCTTGGACAGGCGGTCAACTGGCAGGAAGGGACCCGGATCGACGTCGGCAACGGGAAGATAAGGGCGAGAGGCATAAGCTGCTTCTGGAAGACCTCCAGCAGTCCGTCAAACGCGTCCGCCGGCGTGATACTGACGTTCAACAATGACGGCAGCCTAAACTTAAACACCGGGGCCGTCGAGTTCGGGCCGGCGACCAAGACGACCGCGGCCCTTATTCTCGCCGAGAAGCTTAAGATGGATGTCAGCCGCATCCGTATTTTCACGGAGGTCGACACGTGTGTGTGCCCTCATTATTGGAAGACGGTCGCCAGCAAGTCGACGTTCATGATCGGCAACGCCGTGCTGGCGGCTGCCGACGATTTGATCAGGCAGGTCTGCGACACTGCGGCGGTAGTGATCGGCTGCACGCCGGAGGAGCTCGATGTGGCCGAGGAATGGGTGTTCATGAAGAACGACCGGCAAAAGTACCTTGCCGTTAAAGATGTCGTTCACGGCTATAAATTTCCGAACGGGAATGCCATCGGAGCACAGGCGATCGGCAGGGGCAGCTACATCATGCCTGAGCTCACGCCGCTGGACCCCATAACCGGCAAGGGGAAACCCGGCCCGTATTGGACGCCTGGCGCCCAGGCGGTGGTGATCGAGTATGACCCCAAGGACAATACCTACCGCTTTATAAAGGCGGCCACCGTTATCGACGCCGGCCGGGTGATTACGCCGAAAACGGCCCGGGGCCTTGTCATGGGAGGGATGAGTATGGGGCTGAGTCTGGCCAGCCGGGAGGAGTTCATCTTCGCGGACGACGGAACCGTCACTGATACGAGTCTGCGTACTTACAAGACAATCCGCTTCGGCGAAACGCCTGAATACATCGTCGATTTCGTGGAGACTCCATGCCTTGACGGGCCTTACGGTGCGCGCGGCTTGGCCGAGCACGGGATAATCGGTATGCCGGCTGCCCTGGCGAACGCCCTGTCGATGGCGGCGGAGGTCGAACTCGATTATCTTCCGTTAGTGCCGGAGTATATTTGGCAGTCCAAAACCGGGGGACAGGTGTAACGGCCAGAGCCGCAGTTGCCGATAGCAGTTGGAGTATGGCTTGCACTTAGCGATAAGGATCTATGACAGGGAGGTGTGAATTTGTTCGATCGAACTGAAATTTCATATTACATTATGGCCGCGTGGATCATCGGCTTGGCTGCGATGACGGTGTTATTTAATTTTGCCATTCCCCACCGGGAAATGAACAACAGAATCGATGCCTTGACCAGCCAAATCGAGGTCGGCGAATGGCAAACCGCCGCCAATGAAGTGGAAGTTATCAAGATGCTGTGGGAGAGGAATAGGTTTATTATTCAACTGGCCAACGCCAGTGAAGAGATGGTGGTCTTTGAAGAGCGCCTGGGGGAACTGGGGCAGGCTGTAAAACATAGAAATTCGGCAACTCTGCCGTCGGCAGGGGCGCTGAAAAAAATGGCTGCATCGGTAACGGACCCCTTTCCGGGGCCGTAGAAAGAGAGGGAATTTTGGACGATTTTCTATCCTACACCGTCAGAGTCATTTTGATATTTGCTTTTACCTATTTCGCCGGCAGGATATTGCCTAAAAAGGCTATTGCCCAAATGACCGCTTATGAGTTCACGGGCGTGATGCTGTTCACAACCGTGGCCGCCGAACCGCTGGTCACGAAGGTGACTGTCAAAGCGGTGTACGGGCTCGGGTTGATAATTACGTTGATGTTGTTGGCGGCGCGGCTTTCGTTATGCAATAAACTGGTCCGCATAATGGAGCACCAGCCGTCGGTAATCATAAATAACGGGCAGATAGACGCTCGGGCGATGAAAGAAACCAGTATGTCGATGAACCAGTTGATGGGCTTGCTTCGCCAAAAGGGTTACGATAATGTGCAGAACATCGCGGCTGCGGTGATTGAACCGCAAGGCAATCTGTCCGTCATTCCCAAAGCCGGATTCAGGCCGGTCCAGCCTGACGACCTAAATCTTACCCCACAGCCTGCAGGGATGTGTCTGCCGCTGATTATGGACGGGCAAATAATCCAACCTAACCTGAAGTATAGCGATCTCACGGAAGACTGGCTGGTCCAACAGCTCGCCAGACAGGGGGTTGTGGATTTTAAAAGCCTTCCGCTCGTGCAGTTAGATCCTTCGGGCAAAGTGCTGGTCATTAGGTCCGATGCCGTTGAAAGGCAATAGCAGGACTAACCTCCTCGATGCCGCCTTCTTGAAAAAAACATTTCGGCACGCGTTAAAAATACAAGGACCGACTGGCTTCAGTCGGTCCTTGTTTTCTGCCTGCCCGTTAAGCTTGCGTTTCCGTTCGGAGGACGGATAAGAATTTCTGGCTGTACGGTATAGGGGCAAACGGGCAGATACGAGGCAGGGCAGGTTTTTGCAATGCATGCAGCGCCGGGGAATAACGATGCGGGGAATTTTGCTGGTAGCCGATCCTCCTTGTTGCCGCCGCTGGCGGCCTTATCCGCGAAGTGGTATAATGAGTCTAGCTTTTGGCTTAAGGAGAAAACGCACCTTGATGAAAAACGTCTATGACGAGGTAAAGCACTTTTTTGAGGAGGAAATGGCCAACAGTCCGGCGGTAAGACGCGACTGGGTCGAGGGCTTTCTGCGCCAAAAGGCGTGGGGGGGCGCCGGGGAAGACGGGCTTAGGGATAATTGGACCAACCTCCGGATGTTTTTTCTTTACCTGGACCATACCGGGGCCGTCGACATCGAGGATATTCCCCGCAGGGAATATAGTCGGGTGATAAAGTGGCTGGCGGTCCACGTAAAGGGATTCAAGGCCACTCTGAAACCTGTGCGGCGCTTCTTCAGCGTGCTGATCGATTTCTATCGTTATCTGGCTTTGAAGAAGCATGTGACCGATACGAGCGGGCTGGAGCAGGCGGCCGAGGAAATTGCCGGCGGCAAGAGGATTAAACTGGAGGACCGGAATACGGTCATGCGCAAAGCCGTCGATACTCTTGGCGAAGAGCTCGACCAGGTTGTTAACGATATCGTAGAGGGACTGATGCTCAAGCTGGGCGCGTTTTTCCAGCAAAAGGAGTTTAACGACGACTTTCAGCGGGCGCTGTTCTTGTTTGCCGGGCCTTTGAGCACCCTGCCGGACACGGAACCGGGGGAATTCAATCTTTTTTGGCAGGAGTTCTGGGACTTTTTCCTGTTCGATTACCGTCTTCTGGCGAGCGACGAGACGCCGATCAGGCATTTTGCCGCTGCCCACCGGGATGTGTTCAGCGGTGAAGAACGACAGATAATGGACGAATTGCTGAACGCCCGTTTTACCGTTTTTACCGTGCATCGCGTTCTGTCGCCCGAATGGGTCGAGTGTGTCAATATTTTTACCGGCGATAAGTTCCGACTGCCTCACCCCGAGTTCGACTATAAGACGATGAAAAGACTGCTTTTCTTCGGGCATGTTTTTGCGCGTGACACCGTTATGGTAAACTACATCACCAGTGTCGAGCTTAGCGCTAATCTCCTCCGCCGCATCAAGGGGGAAGCGGAGCAACAGAAGGCGATCTTCGATATCCAGCAGCCTGGGGCGAACTGGGAGGACTTTTTCGACCGCCACGCCCTTGCTTTTCGCCACACGGTCGACTCGCTCATTACGTTGGCCAGGGTTAATGTCACCCCTTTTTCCCAACTGGAACGCAAGTTTCCGCAGATCATAGCCAAGCGGGAGCCTGATGCGCGTGTGAGCCGCCTGTTTGCGAAGCTAATGCCGGAATACGGTTTTTCGAAACACGACCGTGATCTCGCCCAGCGACTTTGGCACGACTATAGTCAGCTGGCGGTTAACGTGATCCGCAAGCCCGGTGCATGGGCGGCCGCCGTAGTGTATGCGTACGCCCAAATCAATTCTCCCCAGGGAATAGCGGCCGAGCAGCTTGCCGCCGACTTCGGCGTGTCGACCTCCAGCGTCTACGCTAATCGGGACAAGATTTTCCGGGTGCTGGAACTGGCGAAGTTCGATCCCCGTTACCTCAATGAAGAAGGGTTCGTATATTCCTTATTCATGTCCTGACGGGAGGGATTAAGATGAAATGTTCGATCTGCGGCCGGGATATTGCGCCGGACGAAAGCGCGTGCCCGTATTGCCGGGAAAGTGACGGGCAGGTCAAGGTGCTAACCTCGGCCGAGCGGGAGAGCTTTCAGGGGGTCACCCTGGACGACGGCCCGTCGGAGGAGGAGCGCCGGTACCAATACGAGCGCGGCGGCCAGCGAATACATGTCCGTCAGTTTTCCTTTGGCGGCAAGTCGAGTTTACTGACCAAGCTAATCATTCTCGCCGTCATCGGTGTAGTTGTTTTTGTCGTTTTGCCGGTGTTTTTCCTCTTTTTCGCCGCCGCAGGCTTGCTCTGGTTCATCGTCAGCCTGTTGCGCCGTTAGGGAATCGTATAGGGACCTGAAACAAAAGCCGCCCGGAGGGCGGCTTTTATGTCGGGTCAGAACGAGCCTGTATTGTTGTAGGTGGGGGTCGTTTTATTCTTGAAAACCTCGAGCACTTCGTCGATGTCGGTTAGAAGCTGGGCTTTGTCGTGGGGCAGCGTCCCGGCCAGGGGCAGGAAGTTCGATACATGATTGCTGCGGAAGATGCAGGGGCCGGTGACGTCGATATGCTCCATCATCAGCTTTAGTTCCTGCAGCAGGCCGTAAGGGGAGAGGGGCCGGAAATCGCCCCGGTCGGCCGCCGCTCGCAGGGGGGTTCCGTCATGGAGCATAAGGGTGAGGGCGCTGAGCATCGTGGGGCTGATGGCGCTTGCCACCCGGGCGGTGCCGAGGGCGTGTTCACGGGTGCGCTCTTCGCCGCCCAGGCCGAGGATGACCATGACCGACAGCTTGATACCGGCCTCGAGAACCCGGCGTCCGGCGGCGATCATTTCAGCGGCGGTGCCGCCCTTGCTGACTTTCTTGAGTACTTCGTCGTCGCCGCTTTCGACGCCCAGATAGATGATTTGCAGGCCGGCCGCCTTGAGGGCCGCCAGTTCGTCGGGCTTTTTGCGCAGGATATCCTGCGGCCCGCCGTAGCAGGTTACGCGGGAGAGTTTGGGGAAGGCGGCGCGCAGTTTGGCAAGGATGGCGAGCAGGCGGTCGGTTTTGAGGACTAACGCGTTGCCGTCGGCGAGGAAGATACGCCTTGTCTCCGGCCAGTAGCGTGACGCTTTGTCGATGAGGGACGCAACTTCTTCGTCGGGGCGGGCCCGGAATTGCACCTCACGGTACATGCCGCAGAAGGAGCAGGCGTTATGGGAACAGCCGATGGTTACTCTCAGGATGAGGCTGTTGGCTTCGGAAGGGGGGCGAAATACCATGCCTTCGGCGTTGTCGAAATACATTGGTTTATTATCCTCCGGAATTTGTTTACATTCTTAGCGGGTGGCGCCGAGGAGTTTTTCCTTAAGTTTGTGGTAGGCGGCCGTGAAGTGCGGCCCGTTCTGGGCTTCGCGGTGGTCGAAGCCGTAAGCTCGACGGCTTACTGCGAGCACCGGCGGCGCCTGGATGCGCTTGGCAACCGCCAGGCCGGTGTAAAGCCGCCACCACTTTTCGAGGTCGGCGATGAATTCAGCCGCCGATGGGAAAAGGCGGGCCACCAGGCCGTTTTCGCAGCCGAGTTTCGCTTCAAGTTCGCCGGCTGCATACCAGGCGAGGATGTCTTCGGGAGTCGCCCTGTCCCACCATTCCATGAACGACCGGAAAAGATAGTCATGGTAGGGGTATACCAGCGGGTCGCCCTTGCCCTCGTCCACCGCCTGTTCGGGGGATAGCTCGGCGCTGGGGACAAGGCGGAACACCGACGCCGGGATAACTTCGCAGCCGTAGACGACATCGTTGATGTATCCGGCGACGGCGTAAACCTGATGCTTCCAGAGATCGGCGAGCGCGGCCAGGAAGCCTGCCTGGTCGCCGTAGAGAGTGGCGTAGCCGACGGTAAGCTCGCTCTTGTTGGCGTTGCAGGTGAACCCGCCACCGAAAGCCGCCGCCAGGCCGGCCAGGACACGGGCTGAACGGTCTCGGGCCTGAATGTTCTCGGTCATAAAAGGAGTGACGGTCAGACGGGAACTGCTGCCATCCCGCATGTTTACGATTTCCGTTTGCCTGAACTGATTTACGGTGAAATCGACCGCGTCCTGGATGGGCACTACGGCGTACAGGCAGCCGAGGTTCTTCGCGAGTTCTTCGGCAAGGTTTTTGGTGGTGGCGGAGTTGTAGACGCTGGGAAGATTGACGAGCAGTACATTGCTCGGACCAAGAATGTTGGTGTAGAGAGCGGCGGCAAGGGCCGAGTCGATGCCGCCCGATACGCCGATTACGACCTTTTTCAGCCCGACCTGGTCCAGGAACTTTGCGGTGCCGTAACGGAGCGTCTGGAAGACGATAGGGATCCCCTGGTCGTCGGGAACCGTTGTCACCGGCGCCAGGTTTTCGCCACTTATGTCGAGGTCGAGGTCGACCGTCATCATGGCGGGAGCAAAAGGCGGACAAAAGGCGACGATCCGGCCGCAACCATCGTAGACGGTACTGAAGCCGTCGAAGGTGTACACCGTTTTGCCGTTGTTCTGGAGGCCGACATTGTTAACATAAGCCAAGGGGATGCCGTTTTCCTGCGCTTCTTTCGAAAAGACGCGGTTGCGCTTATTGTTTTTGCCGAGAGTGAAGGGTGAACTGGAAATGTTGACGATCAGTTCGGCACCATTATTTTTTAGGGCTGAGACCGGCTTGAGGCCGTAGTCGTCACTCCAGCCGTCCTCGCAGAGGATACAGCCGATATTGACTTTTCGGCCGCCGATGGTTACGGCGACCGGCCGGAGAAGTTCGGCAGGCTGCCGCCCGAGGTCCAGGGCCAGTTTGCGCAGGCTGTAGAAATGGCGAGAGTCGTCGAATTCCCGGTAATTTGGCTGGAGGGATTTGATGCGAAAAGGATAGGGAAAGTGATCGCCGCCGAGCAGTTCGCCGTCCTGGGCGACGAAAAAGGCGTTGTATTTTCGCACCCGGCCGTCGTCGCCGCGTTTAGCCCAGTCGAGGCCGACGTTGCCGAACATGACGCACAGACCGCGGGAGGCGGCGACGATGCGGCGGCCGTATTCCTCGCAATCGCGGAGAAAGGCCTGCTGCTCCCAAGTATCGCCGAGAAGGTAGCCGGGCACGGCCATTTCCGGGAAAACTACTATTTCGACTTTTTTTGCGCGGGCCTCGTCGATCATCGCCAGCATCGCCGCGCTATTCAGGTCCGGCCGTCCCGGGACTACTTCCATTTGGGCCAGGGCTATTCTAATCAAAAAAGGTCACCTCACGTGTTGACGATCAGGAATTTTCCGCCGGGATAGTAAAAGACAGGAATGTTGGCTGCCGTTGTGGAAATGCTTTTATTATCATTCTCTGCCGGCAGGTTTATTCCTTTCGCCCCGGGCAAAATGCGCCCGGAGTCTGCCTGCGGGATACAGTGAAGGGTCGGGGTCCGGCCCAAAGGAGATGACAAGATGTTTGAAAAAGTGCTGGCCGCGGCCGGGCGGATCGATGGAGTGGCCCACCGTACACCGGTTATGACATCGAGGCTTTTGAACGAGGTTGCCGGCAACGCCGTCTTTCTTAAGTGCGAGAACTTTCAGCGGATGGGCGCCTTCAAGTTCAGGGGCGCGTACAACGCGGTGACGGCTTTACCGTCCGACGAACGTGCACGGGGCATCGTAACTTATTCCTCCGGCAACCACGCTCAGGCGATAGCCCTTACCGGCAGCTTGCTGGGGATTGCCACCACCGTCATCATGCCTTCGGACGCGCCGGCGGTCAAGTTCGCCGCCACAGAGGGGTATGGGGCGAAAATCGTTAAGTACGATAAGGAAAGTACGACGCGGGAAAAGGTGGCTGACGAATTGATGGCCCAATACGGGTATACGCTGATCCCGCCTTTCGATCACGAGGATGTCGTGGCCGGACAGGGAACGTCCGCCAAAGAACTTATCGAGGACGTCGGCGGCCTGGATTATGTTTTCTCCCCGTGCGGCGGCGGCGGATTGCTTTCCGGCACTGCCGTCAGCGCCAAGCATCTTCTGCCCGGATGCCGGGTTATCGGTGTCGAGCCGGAGTTGGCCGACGATGCCGTTCGCTCGTTCAAGACAGGCGAACTGCATTCGGTTAAGAACCCGCCCACGATCGCCGACGGGCTGCGCACGCCGTCGCTGGGGAAAATCACTTTCCCGCTCGTGCGCAAGTACGTGGACGATATGGTAACAGTCAGCGAGGAAGAGATAATCAGCACGATGTACTACCTGTGGACCCGCCTTAAGATCGTCGTAGAACCCTCCGGGGCCGTAGGCCTCGCGCCGCTTTTCCACCGTAAACTGCCCTTTACCGGCAAACGGGTCGGCGTTATTCTCAGCGGCGGCAACGTCGATGTGCGGGAGGCCGGCAAGTTGTTTGCCGCGGTGCGCGACTGACGAGGAAAAATTTGTGGTCATTGGGAAGAATTACAGGGAAAAGCTTTATGGCGGCGAACAATAATGTTGTGGCGGATTGATAAGGCAACGCCATGTCCAAAGGGGAGATTTCTTCGCATGCGACGTTTTTTGCTCGCTCTTGTGGTTGTTTCGGTCTTGAACCTCTTGTCCGCGCCGCCGGCGGTCTATGCGGAAGAGGGGGTAATTTTCCACAGACCGACGGTTGCTATGCTGCCGGTAATCAACAACTCCGGCCAAAAACGGACCGAGTACATTACTGAGATCGTCACCGAAGCTTTGTACGCCAAGTTCGGCTCCGGTCGTTACCTGTTGGTGGACGGCCAGACGCTGGATGATGCCCTGCGTCGTCAAGGCATCGACGATATTCATGCGGCAAGCGACGCCGCTCTCTTTGGTGCCTTGAGGAACCTGGGAATCGATTACGCCGCCAGGGCTGAGATTCACCCGCTCATCGTCCGGCAACGGGTTCACTTTCCCGATGTTTTCTTGCTTATGAAGGCCTGGTCGGCTTCGGTGCCGGTAACTTTCGCGGTCACTAACGTCCGTACAGGCGGCTATGCGTACGAGGCATATTTCAACGAATATGCCAAACACGATTTCTTTATCGGCTTTGCCGACCGCCACCAGGCGATTCGCCTCGCTCTCGACAAGGTTGTGGAGAAGTTCGCCCAGGAGCAGATCAGCCTAGAATAAGGATATGAGGACGGATTCCCCTGGGTAAGATTTGACTGAAACGACGGACGGTTGGTATAATAACACAGAATATTATACGGTTGAGGTGCCCCCGTGCTCAGCGGGGGATAATAGGGAAGTCGGAGCATGTCTCATGTTGCCGCGCGGTCCCGCCACTGTACCGGGGAGAGCCTGCATTGCCACTCGCTGAGGGGAAGGCGCAGGATCCAGGAACCGGGAGCCAGGAGACCTGCCTTTGCCGTCGGTACGAACCTTCGAGGAAAGGTGAGTAATCTCCCGGTCGTTTTCGGCTTTTTGGGGGTTATTCACCCCTGAGAAGCCTTTTGCATTTTAAGGAGGTATTTCATGAAGTTGCTTGAGGAAACATTGGCGGCGATCGCGCCACCAGACGCCGGGGTGATGGCCAAGGTTCAGGCGAGGCTGGACAGTCTGACAAAACCGCCGGGCAGTCTCGGCAGGCTTGAGGATATCGTGCGCCAATACGCCGGCGTCACCGGCGAGGAGCGGCCGGCCATACCCAGGAAATGCATGGTGCTGGCGGCCGCTGACCACGGCGTCGCCCGGTTGGGGCTCAGCGCTTACCCGATAGAGACCACCATTCACATGACCAGGAACTATCTTGTTTCCCGGGGGGCCGGCGCCAACGCACTGGCTAAATTCAGCGGCGCCGACCTGGTCGTCGTTGATGTGGGGATAGCGGGCGATATGTCCGATGTTCCGGGGCTGTGGCATCGCAAGATTGCTTACGGAACGGCCGATTTTACCCAGGGGCCGGCCATGACGGGGGATCAGGCGGTCGCAGCGCTCGAAGCCGGTATCGAAATCGTTGCTGATCGGGTCGGTAAAGGTTATCGCTGCTTCAGTATCGGCGAGATGGGTATTGGCAACACGACCTCAAGCGCAGCCATAGTAGCCGCTTTCACCGGGATAACCCCCGAACAGGCCACTGGCCGGGGCACGGGAATCTCGGACAGTCGCCTGGCCACCAAAATAGACGCTGTCCGTAAAGGGCTGGCAGTCAATAAACCCGACCCAACCGACGGTCTCGATGTCCTGGCCAAGGTGGGGGGGTTCGAAATCGGCGCCCTGGCGGGCGCGATCCTCGGCGCGGCCGCCAAACGCTGCCTGGTCGTGATCGACGGCTTTAACGCCAGCGCCGCTGCGCTTATTGCCACTTCGCTATCGCCCGTCGCCCGCGAGTACCTCCTGGCGTCCCATCTCTCGGCCGAGCCGGCCCACACGAAAATGCTTGAGCGTCTCGGCCTTGAGGCATACATCGATATGGGTCTCCGCCTTGGCGAGGCGACCGGAGCGTCATTGGCCATGGATCTTCTCGATGCGGCGATCATGATGCTGGCCGGGATGGCTACTTTCGCCGAGGCGGGCGTCTGCGGCGACAGTCGGGAGGTCTGTAAATCATGCTAAAAGATACGATTGCTGCGATAGGCCCTCTGGATGAGACGGCGATGGCTGACTGCCAACTGCGGATCGACAACCTGACCAAGCCCTTGGGAAGTTTACACGGCTTAGAGCGTCTCGCGGTCCTGATGGCCGGCATCACCGGACGGGCGAGGCCGCGGGACCTTGTGAAGCACATAATCCTCATGGCTGCCGACCACGGGGTGGCCGCCGAAGGCGTCAGCGCTTATCCGCGGGAAGTGACCCCTCAGATGGTGATGAATTTCTGCAACGGCGGCGCGGCCATCAATGCGTTCGCCCGCCATGCCGGGGCGCAACTGATACTTGTGGATATCGGCGTTGCCGTCGAACTCCCACCGATGCCCGGTCTTTACCGCGAGAAGGTCGCTCCCGGCACTGCCAATATCGCCCTTGGCCCGGCAATGACCCGCGAGCAGGCGCTAAGGGCGATCGACGTAGGCATAAGGATGGCCCGGGTTGCCGTGAGCAAGGGAGCGGGAGTCATCGGCCTGGGCGAAATGGGGATCGGCAACACTACTCCCAGCACGGCGATAATTGCCAGCTACAGCGAAAGACAACATACCGAGCTTACCGGCCGCGGCACCGGGTTGTCGGCCGCCGCTATCGCTCACAAGGCTGACATCATCGCCCGCGCCCTGGCCGTGAACAGGCCCGACCCCGCCGATCCGCTCGATGTGCTCGCCAAGGTGGGCGGCTTCGAGATTGCCGGACTGGTGGGCGTTATCCTCGGCGCCGCCGCCGGCCGGGCGGCGGTGGTTATCGATGGCATAATCACGAGCGCGGCGGCTCTACTGGCGGTGAAGCTGGCCCCCGCCGCCGGGCGGTACCTGGTCGGCTCGCATTTTTCCTGTGAACCCGCCCATCGAGAAGCCCTGAAGCTTATCGGTCTTGATGCTTACCTCCATCTCAACATGCGGCTGGGGGAGGGGACGGGGGCGGCTCTCGGCATGAGGCTGATCGACGCCGGGCTGCATGTGCTCAACGACATGAAGACGTTCGGCGAGGCGGCGGTAGCGGTCGCCCAGGACGGCCCCGGGGCGCTCAGGCAGAGCGCTGATATCGTATAACTAAATAACAAAAAAAAACGCTCGTCTGGCGACGGGCGTTTTTGGTTACGTTACGGCAGTACGACCTCTGTAAGGGCGCACAGATTGCTCCAGACGCGGAAGGTGCCGCCGAGCACAGTGAAACCGCCGGGGAAGACCGGGCCGAAGACGGTGACGAAGCCGAGGAAGTAGAAAGGCGGGAAGAAGGTGGTGGCGGTGCTGATGACCGAGATGAAGTGACGGCTGACTTCGCCCAGCTGGCCGGCGATGATCCAGCCGCCGAGGGTGGCGATGGCGACGTTCTGACCCTCGAGTTCCTCGAGTTCGCAGAACAGTTCACGCTGCGGGCGTTCGCCGGCTTCGTCCGCACGGACGCTCATGGCTAGAGGCGGGCCGGGGGGGACGGCTGCGTCGAGAACACCCTGCGGGGGGAAGGGAGCGGAGAGAGGCGGGAAGAGGAACGGTCCTTCGACGATGTGGGCAAGGTTGCAGACATCCACGTACAGTTGATTGACAAGCAGCGGGAAGGCCAGGGTGGGGTTAGGGGGACGGTACTGGACGAGGGTGAGGCCGCCGATGCCCACCGGGGGAACCATGCTGATGATACAGTCGTCGATGCGGCCTACCCGGCCGAAAATGGCCGTGCCGTCGATGAGCAGCAAGAGAACGTTACGTTCCCTGAAATCGGCCAACTCCTCCAGAATCTCCCTATTACAAAAATGATGTAACGGGGTATTTGCCATTCGATAAACCTCCTTCACGATAGCTCATGGCGATTTCTAATATAGGTTATGACAAATTGACCGAATGTGTTCCAGAAAGGCGCTACGTACGGGCTTGCAACGGTCCGCGCCGTCAATGTGTCCCGGGATTCACGGTCTTGTGCAGAATAATATATACAAAGCGTAGCCGGCAGGGGAAAAACCTCAGCCCGCGGGCTGAGGTTCGACAGTTGGCGTTGCCGGCCGCGGACTGTTTTTTAACTGGTAGTAGGGCAAAATGTGTTGGCGGCATTGTCGACGCAGTCCCCGGACGGTCCGATGGCGATATCTTCGGCGTTGATTCTCACCAGATCGCCTTCGTCGAACAGGGTGGGTTCGATCGTTACCCTCTCACCGGTGGTGGTGATCAATTCCGGGGGGCAGCTTAGGAGGACGTAAATAAAGCGGTTGTTGTTCGGCGTAAAAGGCGCGGGGGGGAAAACCGGAGGCGGAGGCTGAAGCAGTCCCTGGTAAACGATTCTATTGTTGGTTACAACTCTAACGCCAGTTGGCAGGGGTTGACGATTTTTTACTTTGGCCATCTAGTATCACTCCTAAAGAATTATAATCGGGCTATATTACTATGTTATGAAACTCGTTATGTAATAGTTACTTGTTTGATTGAGCCCATCTTGGCCAAGCAGGAAATATATTTTAGGGCGAGAAATAAACCGCATATGTCTGGGGGTGTTGAAGTGAGCGGAGTTTTTCGGCAACAGCCTGATAGTTTGCAGCGCCTGGAAAGGCGAACCGGTCAGGCGGTAGTGGTGCGTTCTGACGGGGGAGAGACAACGGTGGCCGATTTTGTCGCCTGGGAGCGCCGAGGCGATGAGTGGCAGCCTTTTTTGGCGGCGGCGGCGGTCATTGGCCGGAGCGGGTTTATTTCGGCGGCCGGCAAACATGAGGGCGACGGGGGCACGCCGACTGGCGTATACCCCCTCAGTCTTGTTTTCGGCTATTCGGCAACAGCCGCCACAGGGATGCCATACCGCCAGATAACCGCAGATGACTGCTGGGTCGACGACCCTGCTTCGCCGCAGTACAACACCTGGGTGAGCGGCAAGCCTCAGGCCGCGTCGTGGGAAAAGATGCTCCGGGCTGACGGTCTATACCGCTACGGCGTCGTCGTGGAATATAACACTCGCCCCGTAATCGCCGGTAAGGGCAGCGCTATTTTCGTCCACCTCTGGCGGGGGCCGGGAGAGCCGACAAGCGGCTGTGTCGCCGTGGCCGAGGTCGATTTGCTGAAGCTTATCGCCTGGCTGGCGCCTGAAAAGAATCCGGTGATTGTAATCGGTGATTGACAAACAAAATCCCCGTCCTACGAGGACGAGGATTTGGCCAGCAATTGCTTACAGAGTGATTGTGATCGGAACTTCGCAGAAGGTTGCACTCGGACCGGCGTAAAGTATGTTTTCGACGTTAATCGCCAGGCAGGCGCCAACAGGGAAGGTCGTTCCCAATGCGGCCAGGGTGACTCCCGTTACTGCTCCTCCGGTAATTATGCAGGTAACGGAACTCAAGCTCGCCGCCGCCGCCGTTCTTGTGAGCTCCAGCAGGAGAAACTTGGTATCTTCTTCGATTTCCACATCGACGTCAACTTTGGGCGGTTCGCAGCACTTAGGCTCTTTGTGGTCCTTGTCGTCTTTATGGCCTTTCTTGAAGGGGTCGCCGCTCATGTCTTTGATATAGTCGTCCCATGTGAAGCGCTCGCCCAGAACTCCTCTGATCCTGCCTGTAAGAGTCTGAAAATCGCGAAGAACCACTGTTACTTCAAGGCAACCAGTGAAATCCAACCCGTGCGGGAAACCTTTTGGTTTACTCATGTTTGTCGCTCCTTTTTTGCTTATTCAGCTCGCGCCTAATGCATAATATGCAAGTTGTTATGGAAAGGTTACCTAAAGAGTTTACCTGGCGGGGACGGTGGGTGGTCGCCGGACTCGTTTGCCGGAAAAGAGTTTTGGATGCTGCTTGCTTTTTTTGGTATATTGTGATATGATCGTTTTCAACAACCATACAGCGTAAAAACCGTGAACAGGAAAAGTAGGCGTGGCGCCTTGTCGCAGAGAGCCGGGGTTGGTGGGAGCCCGGTACGGGTAAAATGCCGAAGTTCTCCTGGGAGTTGCAAGCTGAAGCCCGCACGGGTGGTAGGTGATGCCGGGAACCTTCGCCGTTACAAGAAGGGGGGTATCGGTTTCGGCCCGTACCCTCGGAGGTGACCCGCCGTTTGGCGGGTAACAAAGGTGGTACCGCGAGTTAAGCCCTCGTCCTTTACGGACGAGGGCTTTGTTTTTTTCCAGTGCAGGATCCCGATCAGTACTGAAGGAGGAGATCACAGTGTCAATAATCAACGCTTTGCCGGCATCCGAGCCCACAGTCGCCTACCTCGGTCCCCGCGGCACTTTCAGCGAGGAAATCGCGCTCAGTTTTTACCGGGGAGTTGAGGGCTGCTTTACGCCGTACGAGAGAATCGATGCGGTGATTCGGGCCGTGGCCGACGGTGAGGCGGCCGAGGGCATAGTACCGGTGGAGAATTCCCTTGACGGCTCAGTAAACATTACCCTCGATACCCTGGCCCATGAAGTCGATCTCCGCGTCGTCAAGGAGATGGTGCTGCCCATCAGACACAATTTGCTGGCAAGGGCCGATACCAAGCACATCAATGTTATCCTTTCCCACCCCCAGGCGCTTGCTCAGTGCCGCAACTACCTGCGCGAGCACTACCCCGGCGCCGAGCTGGTCGCGGTCGAGAGCACGGCGGCGGCCGCCTATCAGGTGGCCAGCGGCGCTAAGAATACTGCCGCCATCGGCAGCCTGCGGGCAGCAAGGCTTTATAATCTCGCGGTGCCGGCGGTGGACATCCAGGACAACCCGAATAACAGTACGCGCTTCATCGTTCTCGCGCGCGACGCGGCGGCTCCGGCGGGGCCGAATTGCAAGACTTCCGTAATATGCCAGATAAACGGCGAGAAGCCGGGTAGTTTGTACGAGATTCTCGGTGAATTCGCCCGCCGCCAGGTCAATCTGACGAAAATCGAGTCCCGGCCCGCCCGTACCGGCCTCGGATTATATATTTTCTTCCTGGATGCCGAAGGCAGCCTGGAGGACGGGAACGTCCGCGCCGCGGTCGAGGCGGTCCGCGAGAGAAGCATTTGGTTCAAGAGCCTCGGTTCGTATCCTATATGCCTGGTGAAACATAAGGCCGAGTGAGGAGGATTGCCATGGTAATCGTAATGAGACCCGACGCCGTCGACGGTCAAGTCCGCCACGTGGTCAACCGCATTGAGGCGGCCGGTCTTGCAACCTGCCTGTCGCGCGGACAGGAGAGGATACTGATCGGCATCGTCGGGGATAAACGGCTGATCGCAACTCTGCCGGTGGAGGTTTTTCCGGGCGTGGAAAAGGTTCTGCCGGTTACCGATAGCTATAAGTTGGCCAGCCGGCAGTTCCGCCCCGCATCGACGGTTATCGATGTCGGCGGTGTGGAGGTCGGCGGTGGACGCCTGGTGGTCATGGCCGGGCCGTGTGCCGTGGAAAGCCGCGCGCAGTTGCTCGAAGCGGCCGAGATAGCCCGCGAGGGCGGCGCTCAGTTCCTGCGGGGCGGGGCGTTCAAGCCGCGCACATCGCCGTATTCGTTCCAGGGGCTGGAGCGCCAGGGGCTGGAGTATCTGGCCGAGGCCCGGGAGGCTACCGGCCTGAAAATAGTAACCGAGGTCGTTGACGTGACCTCGGTGGCGATGGTGGCGGAATATGCGGATGTGCTGCAGATCGGCGCCCGCAACATGCAGAACTTCAAACTGCTGCAGGCGGTCGGCCAGGCGGGCAAGCCGGTGCTCCTCAAACG
Source organism: Selenomonadales bacterium 4137-cl (assembly GCA_032334055.1). Taxonomy (NCBI): domain Bacteria; kingdom Bacillati; phylum Bacillota; class Negativicutes; family Acetonemataceae; genus Anaeroselena; species Anaeroselena agilis. The sequence continues at coordinate 821,900 of JAUOZS010000001.1, forward strand.
GGGGATAGCGGCTACCATCAGCGAATGGCTGCACGCCGCCGAATATATCCTCAGTGAGGGTAATTACCAGGTCATGCTCTGTGAACGCGGTATCCGCACTTTCGAGGAATACACGCGCAATACCCTGGATTTAAGCGCTGTCGTGGCTGCGAAGAAGCTCAGCCATCTACCGGTCGTGGTCGACCCAAGCCACGGCACCGGTCGCCGCGAACTCGTCGGGCCGATGGCGATGGCCGCCGTGGCCGCAGGCGCCGACGGTCTGATGGTCGAGATGCACCCCAATCCGGCGACGGCTCTTTCCGATGGGCCTCAGTCGCTAAATCCCGAACAATACCGGGAACTGATGGCGGCGGTGTTTTCGCTGGCCGATTTTCTCCGCCCGGCGGTGTAACTAGCGGATTACGTGATGGATGCGGAGCTCGGGGTCGTCGGCCAGGTCGAGGACTGCGCCGCTCGTAAGCTGAACGATCGAGCGCGAGGGCGACACCGAATTGAGGTATACGACCCGGGCTTCGCGGCCGTCGTTTAAGGCGACGATATTGCCGGAGAGGAAGTTGAGCATTCGGCCGGAGAAAAGCAGGCATATTTCCGGGTCGGCCCGGTGCTTGGCGTCGTTTATCATTTCCAGGCCCGAATAGGGACTGTAAACGGTGGACGGTTCGCGGTTAATGGTGAGGGCCTCGTCGTAGATGTCGGCGACGGCGACGATTTTGGCATATGGATGGATTTTTTCCCCCGGCAGGCTGAGAGGGTAGCCGCTGCGGTCGTTGCGCTCATGGTGCTGGGCGATGCCGGCTTTCACGCTGTCCGCGAGGTCGAGGCTCTTGACGAGCTCGAAGCCGTAGCGGACATGCTGTTTGTAATGGTCGTAGTCATTCGGTGGCAGCAGGTTGGTGCGATGAAGAATTGCTTGCGGGAGCTGGGATTTGCCGACGTCGTGAAGCAGGCCGGCTAAGGATACGGCGTTGACCACTTCCGGCGGATAGTTCATCCAGGTGGCGATAAGGGCGGCGATGACGCCGACGTTGACGCTGTGCTGGAAGGTGGCGTCGTCGCAGGGAGGCAGGTCGTAAAGCCGGTCGACGACATTGCCGGCAGCCTGCACGCCTGAAGCCAGTTCGTCGGCGGTGGCGGTGAACGCTTCCAGGGGGACTTCCTGATTGTCGCGCAGGGTTGAAAACGCCCGCTGCACAACACTGACCGACTTATTGTAGCTGTTGACGAATTGCTCGACTTCCCTGCTGATGATAGGGTTGACTGACGCTTCGCTGACTATATTGACAGTTGTGATTTGCCAGTTTCTCAGCTTGTTGATGGTGTGACTGCTGACAATGGTGCCTGCTCCGGCCAAAACGGCGCCGTCTCCTGAGACGAGGTCCTGGGAGAGTTCCATTCCCGGAACGAGCTGGTCGACGTGAAGTTGTACCGTCCGGCGGGTGGTCACCCTTTGCGTCATTCACATTTTCCCTTCAGAAAAAATGCCTGTTTATGGTAAATACGACGGTGATGCGATTTTTTCCTTTTGTTGTTCCTGGCGGAAGGTTAATTTTTCGTGAAGATATGACAAATTCATCTTTAGGTTGGTTATCCTCTCTGGCAGGGATTATCGCGCATGGAAAAGAAGATAATAAGAAATATTAGGTAATGCGTCAAAATAGTTCAGGGAGGTGACGGTAATGACCAACTGCTCGACGATTATGGCTATTCTTCAGGAGAATCGCGTCGAGACCGCCCCGAAGGTACAGGATGTTCTCACCGAATTCGGCTGCTTTATCAGGGTTAGGCTCGGGTTGCATGACGCCGCTCTCGACAAGTGCACCAACACCGGCCTCATCCTTCTCCAACTGTGCGGTGAGGACATCCCGGTGCAAGACCTGGAGAACAAGCTCGGCGCGATCCCGAACGTCAAGGTGAAGACGATGAGCCTGGATTTCTAAGTTGCCCCAGCCGCCGGAATGCCGCGGGTACATGTGCCCGCGGCTTCTCGCTGTGGACGGTTGAGCCGCCTTGACAAATGCAGGAAGAGTATATATGATTTGGAGAAAACAGAAAACAAACGCGAGGTGTTCAAATTGACTGCCAAAGTGTTTTTTCTCCCCGTGACCGACGGTCTGCCGGTGCCTGAGCAGGCGGCTGCCATGGACAAAGTCTACCGGGCCGCCGGTGCCGAGACCGCCATCGCCGCCAAGGATTTCGTAGCCATCAAGCTTCATGTCGGCGAAAAGAAGAACACGACCCATATCAAGCCGGAGCTTATCAAGCTGCTTGTCGACAGGGTCAAGGATAAAGGCGGCGTCCCCTTTCTCACCGAAACTTCGACTCTCTACAAAGGCGAGCGCGAGAACGCCGTCAAGCACATCCTCCATGCCCACCGCCACGGTTTCGGCATCGACAACGTCGGCGCGCCCTTCATAATGGCCGACGGGTTGACCGGCAACACCGAATACGAGGTGGCGATTGACGGCGAACTGCACAAAAGCGTCAAAGTGGCGCGCGAAGTGATGAGCGCCGATTCGCTCATCGCCGTGTCCCATCCCACCGGCCATCCGGCCGCCGGTCTGGGCGCCTGCATCAAGAATCTCGGCATGGGTCTGGCGAGCCGCATGGGCAAGATGCGCCAGCACTCGGCGATGCTGCCAGAGGTGCTGACCGACAAATGCCGTTTCTGCGGCAAATGCATAAAATGGTGTCCTCGCGAGGCGATTATCGAGAAGGATGGCAAAGCGTACATCATGACGGAAAAATGCATCGGTTGCGGTGAGTGTCTGGCAATGTGCCGCTTCGACGCCGTCAGCTACGACTGGGGCGCGGAATCGGGCTTCATGCAGCGCAGCATGGCCGAGCACGCTTTCGGCGCCATCGCCGGCAAAGCGGGCAAGTGCTTCTTTTTCAACGTCATGATCGACATGACCAAGGATTGCGACTGTTTTAACGTAGACCAGCGCAAGTTCATCCCCGACATCGGCATCCTCGCCTCCGAAGACCCGGTCGCCATCGACAAGGCTACCCTTGATCTTACCGCCAAGGCCCACGGCCAGTCGCTGGCAAAAATGGCTTATGCCAAGCATGACGCTATGATCCAGATCGAACACGCCGCCAAGATTGGCATGGGTTCCCTCGAATATGAACTGATTGAGGTTAAATGAGGCTGCCAAAATGAAAACCAACGCCGCCCGGATTCTGGACGGGCTCAAGCTAGCCTACAAGCTCATAGAATATCCAGTGGACGAAAGCGACCTCAGCGCCGAGAGCGTAGCCGCGAAGGTCTGCATGCCGCCGGAGCAGGTATTTAAGACGCTCGTGGCCAGAGGAGACCGGTCGGGCGTGATACTGGCCTGCATTCCCGGTTCGTTCGAGCTCGACTTAAAGGCCCTGGCCGCGGTCAGCGGCAACAAAAAGGTCGAGATGGTGCCGCTGAAGGAGGTTCAGCAGCTTACCGGCTATATCCGTGGCGGCGTGTCCCCCATCGGTACCAAGAAACGGTATCCCACCTTTTTCGACGAGACCATCCTCGTCTGGCCGGAGATATCGGTGAGCGCCGGCGTGCGCGGCTGCCAGATGGTGCTGACTCCGGAGGACGTCCTGGCGGCGGTGGGCGGCAAGACCGGCGTAATCGCCCGGGCGAAAACATGACAGGGGGAGCCAGGGCATTCCCCGGAAATAGAGGTGTGATATGCTGTATCATAGTACCCGCGGCGGCCGGGAGAAACTGACGGCGGCGGCGGCAATCAAGACCGGCATCGCCCCCGATGGCGGCCTGTTCGTTCCCGAGGCCTTGCCGCAGACCGACAACAGTTATCTCGCGACGCTTACGCAGCTCGATTATCGGCAACGGGCCGTAAGCATTCTCGAACAGTTTCTCGCCGATTATTCGCGCGAGGAGATAACCGCCTGCGTGGACGCCGCCTACGGGGCGGCCAAGTTCGATCACCCGGCCGTTGCCCCGGTCGTCACGCTGGACGATAGCACGCACATGCTCGAACTTTGGCATGGGCCGACCAGCGCTTTCAAGGATATGGCGCTGCAAATCCTGCCCCAACTGCTGACGCGCGCGCTGACTAAGACCGGGGAAAGGGCCGAGATTGTCATCCTTGTGGCCACCTCGGGCGACACCGGCAAGGCGGCCCTTGAGGGTTTCCGGGATGTGGACCGGACCCGCATCGTCGTTTTCTTCCCCCACGAAGGGGTCAGCGAGATGCAGCGTCTGCAGATGGTCACCCAGGAAGGCGGCAATGTCGCCGTTGTGGCGGTGCGCGGCAATTTCGACGATACCCAGGCGGGAGTTAAGCGGATTTTCGGCGACCGTTCGGCCAACGAACAGTTTGCCGCCCACGGCTTCAAGCTGTCCTCCGCCAACTCCATCAACTGGGGACGGCTGCTGCCCCAGATAGTCTATTACTTCAGCGCTTACGCCGACCTGCTAAAAATGGGGTCGCTCTCCGCCGGGCAGCTAGTGAACTTTGTCGTACCCACCGGCAATTTCGGCAATATCCTTGCCGGTTATTACGCCAAGCTCATGGGGTTGCCGGTGAACAGGCTGGTTTGCGCGGCCAACGCCAACAACGTACTCACCGATTTCCTCCGCACCGGGGTATACGACCGCCGGCGCTGTTTCCATAAGACTCTCTCCCCTTCCATGGATATCCTCGTGTCCAGCAACCTGGAGAGGCTGCTCTACCACGTCACCGGCGGCGACTCCGCCCAGGTTTCGGCATGGATGGGACAACTGAATACTAACGGCGTTTATCGGGTGGAAGGAGAGGCGCTGGCCGCCATTCAGGAGACCTTCTGGTCAGATTGGGCCGACGACCGGGACACGACCGCCGAAATCAAGGCGGTATACGACCGGTATCGTTATCTCGCCGACCCCCATACCGCGGTTGCCTGCCGTGTCCTGAAATCTTACCGCCAAGCAACGGGCGACGAGAATGCCGCCGTCGTTGTTTCCACCGCTAGCCCGTTCAAATTTAACGATAGCGTTCTCGCGGCCCTCTCCGGCCCGGAGGCGCTTGCCGGCAAATCGGCCTTCGCGGCCGCCAGGGAGCTTTCCCGGCTGACCGGCAGCCCTATGCCGCCATCTCTGGCCGGGCTCGAAAATAAGGCGGTCAGGCATACGGACGTCTGTGATCCGGCTGGCATGAAGGCGATGGTCGAAAGGGCATTGTTGCAGGAATAGATAGAAGGAAGATAGGGGAGACGGAATGGATTACGATCAAAAGATGCTCAGTAAAGCCGGCAAGGTGAACTACAACCTGCCTGTGGCGGTGCTGGCGGAGCGCACGCTTTTAGCCGGCGAAGGCATGCTGACCGCCAGCGGCGCCCTGCGCGTCGCCACCGGCAAGTACACCGGCCGCTCGCCCAACGACAAATTCGTCGCCGACTCGCCGGCGACGAACGGCGAGATCGACTGGGGCAACAACAAGCCCATCAGCGCCGACAAATTCGCCCGCCTCTACGAGCGGATGCTCGACTACGCCGCCGGCCGCGAGCTCTATGTCTTCGACGGCTTCGCCGGCTCGGGCGGCGAGCGGATCGCCGTGCGCTTCATCAACGAACTCGCCTGGCAGAACCTGTTCGTCCACCAGCTGTTCGTGCGACCCGACGCGCCGCCGGCCGACCCCAGGCCCGACTTCACCGTCATCTGCCTGCCGGGCTTCAAGGCCGACCCCGCCCGCGACGGCACCAACTCCGAAGCCTTCATCATCCTCGACTTCGCCGCCCGACTCGTCCTTATCGGCGGCAGCCAATACGCCGGGGAGATGAAGAAATCTGTCTTCACCTACATCAACTACCTCATGCCCAAGAAGGGCATCCTGTCGATGCACTGCTCGGCCAACATCGGCGCCAAGGGCGATACCGCCCTGTTCTTCGGCCTGAGCGGCACCGGCAAAACGACGCTGTCGGCCGACCCCGGCCGCAGGCTTATCGGCGACGACGAGCACTGCTGGCATGACGGCGGCATCTTCAACGTCGAGGGCGGCTGTTACGCCAAGTGCATCAAGCTCAAACACGAAACCGAGCCGCAGATCTGGGAGGCTATCCGCTTCGGCGCGGTGCTGGAGAACGTCGTCGTCGACGAGGCGACCCGCGAGGCGGACTTCGACAGCGAGGCGATCACCGAAAATACCCGCGCCGCCTACCCTGTCGACTACATCCCCGGAGCGGTCATCCCCGGCGTGGGCGGCCATCCCAAGACGATCGTCTTTTTGACCGCGGATGCGTTCGGCGTGCTGCCGCCGGTGGCGAAGCTTTCCCCCGAGCAGGCGATGTACCATTTCCTGTCAGGCTACACGAGCAAGCTGGCGGGGACGGAGCGGGGGATAACCGCGCCGGAGGCGACCTTCTCGTCGTGCTTCGGGGCGCCTTTCCTGCCGCTGTCGCCTTTGGCGTACGCCAAGCTTTTGGGCGAGAAGATCGCCGCGCACGGCACAGGGGTGTTCCTGATCAACACCGGCTGGTCGGGCGGACCGTACGGGGTGGGCAAGCGGATGTCGCTGCCTTATACGCGGGCGATCGTGACGGCGGCTATCGAGGGCGCGCTGGACGAGGTGGGCTACGAGCTTGACCCGGTGTTTAACGTGCAGGTGCCGGTTAGCTGCCCGGGGGTGCCGGCGGAGGTCTTAAAGCCGCGGCAGACGTGGGCGGATAAGGCGGCGTACGACAAGACGGCCGCGGAGCTTGCCGCGCGGTTCGTGAAGAATTTCGTGAAGTTCGGCAAGGATGTGCCGCCGGAGATTACGGCGGCCGGGCCGCGAGGCTAGGTATACGAGGCAAGACGAAAGACCCGCCGGGTTCCGGCGGGTCTTTGTGCGGGGTTACAACGAAGGGAGCTTTTGCTTAAGAGTCAGCACCGGGGCGAACAGGTCCCCAAGCTGCCCGACGCGGTCCAGTACGTCGCCGGCTTCGAAGGTGAGCGCGGCGGCGTCGCGTTTTTCCCAGGCCGCCGTGACCTCGTCCCAGGTCACCGGCGTGGAGACGGTCGGCGTAGGCCTGGCCCGCAGCGAGTAGACGCAGACCGTGGTTTTGTGCTCGTCGTTCTGGCTCCAGTCCACCAGCACCTTTCCGGCGCGCAACGCCTTGGTCATCCTTGACACGACCCTGTCGGGATGCTGTTTCTCCAACAGTTGGGCCAGTGCGCGGGCGAAAGCCTTGGTGTGGTCGTAATCGGTCGGGGTGTTGAGGGGGACGTATACCTGCAGCCCTTTCGAGCCCGAGGTTTTCGGCAGGGAGGTCAGCCCGTAGCGGTCGAAAATATCTTTTATCCATAGCGCTACGCGGGCGCAGTCGATGATTGTCGCCGGAGGTCCAGGGTCGAGGTCGAAAACCATCATCGTCGGTGTGGCCACCGCGACGGCGAGCGACAGGGACGTATGCAGTTCGAGGGCCGCCAGGTTGGCCGCCCAAACCAGGGCGGGGGTGTCGGCCAGCAGGCAGAAGTTGATGTTGCGGTTGTTGCCTTCGCTCCACACCGGCGCGGTCGGCACCCATTCGGGGCGGTGGGAGGGGCATTCTTTTTGGTAGAAGAAGTCGTCGTCCGCCCCGTCGGGGTAGCGCTTGAGCGTCACCGGTCGTCCGGCCAGGTGGGGAAGAAGGACGGGCGCGACGCGTATATAGTAGTCGATCATTTGCCCTTTGGTGAACCCGGTGGCGGGGTAGAAGACTTTGTCCAGGTTTGACAGCGTCAGTTCATGGTCGGCAATCTTTACGAGCGTCTTAGCGGGCACTTGCCCTCTTCCTCCTTTCCTTTACCGGCGGTTTCTTCTTTACGGCCGCCAGGCTGGCTTCCAAAGCCGCCATCAGATCGATGACCTTGGCCCCTTCCTCGGCGGCCGGGCGGGCGACGATTTTCTGGCCTTCGGCTTTGCGTTCGATGAGATCCATCACTCGCCGGTAGTACTCGTTGCGGTATTTTTTCGGGTCGAATTCGGCGGTAAGGGATTCGATCAGTTGGCCGGCCATTGCCAGCTCCCTTTGGGTCGGGGTCGTTTCCTCCCCCGGCAGGCCGGCGAGTTCCTCCTGGGGGATAATCTCGTCGGCAAAATGCATGGTTGCCAAGCTAAGCGTCTGGCCGGCCGGTCTGAGGGCGGCGAGGTATTCCTTGTTGCGCAGGACGAAGCGGGCAACTGCCACCCGGCCGGCGTCGCGCATCGCCGTCATCAGCAGTTTGTAGGATTTGGCCGCCCCCTTATCGGGCACCAGGTAGTAAGACTGTTCGAAATACAGCGGATCGATTTCCTCCAGGCGCACGAAATCCTCGATTTCGATGCTGCGGCTAGCCTGCGGGTAAAGTGTCTGCAGTTCCTCGGCCGATACGGTTACGTAACGGTCGGGGGAAATTTCGTAGCCTTTGACGATGCTATCGGGAGGCACCTCGGTTCCATCGGCGGAGCATACCTTTTTGAGCCGGATGCGGCAGCCGTCCTTGGCGCGCAGTTGGTGGAAGCTGACCGTTCTCTTCTTGACAGCATTATACAGTTTAACCGGGACATTGACCAGTCCGAAGCTTATCGTTCCGCTCCAGATCGGGCGCTGCATGTTATTCCTCCTTTCATGGCGAAGGTTCTTTTACTACGGCGCTCGCGTCCTTGTCCGTCCGCAGGCCCTTGAAGGACGGGTGGCGCAGCGTGTTATGCGGGGTCCATTCGGTGAACTCGAATTCGCCGACCAGCAACGGATCTACGAAGACCGCGCCCGCCACCGGCGGTCTGGCGGCGAAGGGGCTGTTGTCGCGGCGAAGGGGGGTAAGCTTGGCGGCGAGGTCGGCCAGCGTGCGGGAGGAAAACCCGGTGCCTACCTTGCCGGCGTAGACGAGGCGGGGGCTGGAGGATGTGCGGGTTTTGGACGGCGGGCGGTCCCAGTAGCCGACCAGCAGGGCGCCGATGGTGCCCTGGCGTTTCCCGCGGCCAGGTACCCAGCCGGCGATTACGAGTTCCTGGCGGCGCTGGTTTTTGATCTTGAGCCAGGCGCCGCTACGTTTGCCGGTCTCATATTTGCTATCAAGCCGTTTGGCAAGGATACCCTCTAGTCCCACTTCCCGGCTGGCGGCCAGCAGCTCCGGCCCTTCGCCGACTTTGTGGGCCGGCGTCTGCCACGCGCGCCCCGACGGGGACAGCTCCTCAAGAATGTGGCGGCGTTCACTATAGGGGAGATCGACTAGCAGGCGGCCATCTTGATATAGGACATCGAAAATGATATAAGTGGCCGGTATTTCCCGGCTGAGTTTGGCGATGGTCTGCGGGGAAGTGAGTCCCATGCGATGCTGGAGGCGGGAGAAAGAGGGCCGTCCGTCCGCCCCGAAGGCGACGATTTCGCCGTCAAGGATGAGACGGCTGCGGGGCAGGGAAGAAGCCAGGGCGGCAAGTTCCGGATACTGGGCGGTAATGTCCTTGTGATTGCGGCTGAGAACGCGGATCTCGCCCTTGTCGAGGTACACGATCGCGCGGAGGCCGTCCCATTTTATTTCGAAACCCCACTGGGCGGGGTCGGCCGGCATTTTGCCGGCTTTGGCGAGCATCGGCGGGATGATTTCGGGCATCGGTTGGTCAGGCATCGGATCACCCGTTTGTGAAAATGTCGATAGTTTAGTGTTGCACGACCGGGGCGCCGTCATCCGGCGGCAAACGAAAAATCGGCCGGACAGGGCCGGCCGAAACCGTCGGGCACCGGGCTATGATCGGCATTTAAGCAGGGCGACGGCTACCGCAGGCCGATTGGTGATGACCGCCTGGGCCCCGATGGCCGCGAAATAGCGCAGGTAGAGCGGGCGGTCGACTGTCCAGGGGATGGTGAACAGGCCTGCATCACGGGCGGCGTTGCAGAGGCGAGCGTCGGCCAGCCGGAAGTAGGGGTGGAGGGCTTCGGCGCCAAGGTCCTGTGCGTAGCCGATAGGATCGGTCAGAGGGCTTTCATAAAGCAAACCGGTTAGGATTGAAGGAGCGCTAGTTTTAATTTGCGCCAGAGCCATATGGTCGAAGGAGGAAACAAGGGTATACCGTTCCAAGTGAAGGGTTTTTATTAACCCCAGTACTTGGGCGGTAAGCTCCGGCGCGTCGCCGTCCGGCTTAAGCTCGACATTAAAGAAAATCCGTCCCGTCCCCAGCCCCAGAACGGTGGCTAGAGCCGGCACGCCGTACCCCTCAAGCATCGTCGCCGTCAGTTTGCGGACCAGACCATGACCGCGGGTGGTGCGGTCGACAGCAGCGTCGTGGATGACCATCGGCACGCCGTCGACTGACAGCCTGACGTCCAGTTCTAAAAAGTCAGCTCCCTGGGCAGCGGCGGCAACGAAGGCCGCGGTGGTATTCTCGGCAAAATCGGCGCTTGCCCCACGGTGGGCGCCCACCAGCGGCCGGCTTGCTCCCGCAAGGGCTTCGCAGAATGAAACGGGCGGCTTAGCCATAATTATCCTCTATTTTCGCATAGTAATTGTAATCCGGCGTAGGGCTCGGATAAGAAAAAAATAGACCCTAGCTTTTGCTAGGGTCATTGCGGTTATTAGTATGAGCGCTTGGTAGCCTGGAAACAGTCGCGGCAGTATACCGGACGGCCGGCGGTGGGGTTGAAGGGAACCTGGGTCTCGATGCCGCAACCGCTGCAGGTTACGGTGAACATTTCCCGGGCCGGACGATCGTTGCGGTTCTGCTTGCGGGCCGCGCGGCAGGCCGGGCAACGGGACGGGTCGTTTTGGAAACCTTTCTCGGCGTAGAAAGCTTGCTCGGCGGCGGTGAAAGCGAAGTCTGCGCCGCATTCCTTGCAAGTGAGAGTCCTGTCTTCGTACATTACTCTTGACCAACCTCCTTAAAGATATCACTAAAACAAATGCCAGTCGGTTGGTAAGATTAACCTGCGAATATGGACCGGAACATTTTGTCTAGCTTACTATATAATAACCATTAGTTAACAGATATGTCAAGATTCACTGAGTATTTTCTCAAGTTCATCCAGTAACGAGGAGAATTTTTGCAGTGTTACTTCAATGGGTTTTGGAGTTGACATATCGACCCCGGCCCGTTTGAGGATTTCTATGGAGTAATCGCTGCCACCGCTTTTGAGGAAGTTGATGTAACGCTGCTGGGCGGGGTGGCCTTCTTTTTGGATCTGCTCGGCGAGAGCGGTGGCGGCCGCGTAACCGGTCACATACTGGTATACGTAGAAGTCCCAGTAAAAGTGCGGGATGCGCGCCCATTCGACGTTGATCTCCTTGTCGACGACAATATCCGGGCCGTAGTATTTTTCATTGAGTTCCTGCCACATCGCGTCGAGGAGGTCGGCGGTCAGCGTTTCCCCTTCCTCTGCTTTCGCGTAGATCATCTTTTCGAATTCGGCGAACATGGTCTGACGGTAGACTGTCGCCCTTACCGCCTCCAGGTACTGGTTGATGAGGTAGAGGCGCACGCGTTTGTCGGTGGTGGTTTTCAACATGTGGTCGATGAGGAGGATTTCGTTGGTCGTCGAGGCGACTTCGGCGGTGAAGGTGGTGTATTGGGAGGTGGCGTACGGCTGGCTCTTGTGGCTGTAGTAGCTGTGGATGGCGTGGCCAAGTTCGTGGGCGATTGTGGAGACGTCGTCATAGCGGTTGTGATAGTTGAGGAGTACGAAGGGGTGGGCGCCGTACACGCCCCACGAGTAGGCCCCGGTTTGTTTGCCCTTATTTTCGTAGACATCCATCCATCCCGATGTGAAGCTTTTGTCGAGAATGCCGGCGTATTCCGGACCCAGGGGGGCGAGGGCTGTGTGAATGACTTTGAGGGCCTCGTCGTATTCGTAGGTCAGCTTAACGTCGCGTATCAGCGGCGTGTAGAGGTCATACATATGCATTTCGTCGACAGCCAACGCTTTTTTCTTGAGGGCGACGTAGCGGTGCAACGGCCCAAGGTTGGCGTGTACTGTGGTGATGAGGTTATCATAGACGGCCTGGGGGACATTGTCGGCTTCCAGGGAAGATTCAAGGGTGGTCTTGTACTTCCGGGTTTTGGCGTAGAATATATTCTTTTTCACGTTGCCGCCGAGGGTGGCGGCGAATGTGTTGCGGTACTGGTTGTAGGTGTCGAACAGCCCCTTGAAGGCTTCTTCCCGCACGTTGCGGTCGGGGGACATGATGAAGGAACGGTAACGTCCTTCGCTGAGCTGCACCTTTTTGCCGTCTTCATCGGTGACTTCCGGGAAGCGCATATCGGCATGAGCCAGCATGTTGAAGGCGTTTTCGGCCGCCGAGGTTGCTTCGGTTGAACGCGAGAGTATCTCCTCTTCAGCGGGAGACAGGACGTGTTTTTTCTGGCGCAACAAATTATCGAAATAGAAAGAGTAATCCTTCAAGCCCGGTTCTTGCTTGCGGTAATCCGCCAGTTTGGCCTCGGGAATAGCCAGGATTTCCGGCTCGATATAGGCTGTCGCTGCCCCGGCTTCGGCCAAAAGGGTCTCGATCTTGCCCGTCATACCCTGGTATTTGGCGTCGGCGGTGTTTTCGTCCCGGTGCATGCGGGCGTAGGCATACAGTTTGCCGGCCGTGACGCCAATTTCATCCCTCTTCTTCAGGCAGGCCGCCAGGTCGCTGGCGGCGTTGCCGAGCTTGCCGCGGAACTGGGTTATCTCCGGCAACTGTGCTTTGAGTTTTTCGAAGTCGGCCTGCCAGGAGGACTCGTCCGCGTAAATGTCGGTGAGCCGCCACTTGAACTCTGCGGATATTTCGCTTCGTTCGGGAACTTTGCCGCCGGCCGGCGGACCGGCTTCAACGGTAGTGCTGCTCAGCAGCATTGTGCCGAGGAAAAAGGGTAAAATCGCCATCGCTAATATTCTCACTCCTAAACCCCTTCTGCTGTTTATTGTTATTCTATTTATTTATATTAGCAGAAGTGGGGCAAACTTCCTGTTTATCTTTCCCGGAAATTTGTACCTTTTATACCATGCGGGGCAATTAAAAGCGCATCTGCGGCGCGCGGGCGTGGCGGGCCGCAGATACCGGGCTCACCGCAGACTTTTACGGTAGGTCCGTCGAACTATACCTTGAAAAACTTGACGATTCCCGCGAAGATGCTTTCGGCGGCTTTGTACCGGCCGTCGACACTGGCCAAAAGCAGTTCCTCCTCAGGGTTGGAGATGAAGGCTACCTCCACCAGGATGGCCGGCATATCGGTGTAGCGGATCACGTAGAAGCTGGCGAAGCGGCTGCCGCGGTCGCGTGTGCCGAGTTCGTCGATGAGGCATTTTTGTACGTGCCCCGCGAGACGGGCCGATTCGGCGTCGCCGTAGTGGAAGGTGGTCGTGCCGGCTGCGGAGGGATTGGTGAAAGCGTCGTTATGGATGCTGACGAAAATATCGGCCGCCGATTCGTTGGCGATATCGACTCGCGCGCCCAGTTCTTCGTCGGCGGACGAATTCGCGTAGGATACGTCCTTGTCGGTGTCCCTGGTTACTAGCACCGTAGCCCCGTTCTTTTCCAGCCGGTCGCGGAGGAGGAGGCTGATCGCCAGGGTGTTGTCCTTCTCCATGGTACCGGTGGGACCAACGGCGCCGGAGTCGCTGCCCCCATGGCCCGGGTCGATGCAGACGGTCTTGCCGAGCAGCCGGGTGCTTTCGATAGGCTCGGCGGTCGTTTGGCGGTCGGGAATTGGTGTCGGCGGGCTGGAACTTTTCGAATTGATATAGACTACTTCCTTGGCGGCGTCGTAAAAAATACCCCAGCCAAGCATCTTGGACATGCTTTTAAGCATTGAGAGGATATCCTTGGAGACCCGGGCCTGTAGCGGCATCCGTTGTCCGTCTATGATGATGCGCATAAATCCACTCTCCTTCCCCTGTACCTCTCTTATAGTATGCTGAAGCGGCGCGGGCGGTGAATTCCCGGTCAAATCGCCGGGGAGGAGGGATAGTGAGGTTCGGGGGGGAATAATACCTTCGGGTGATGTCTGTGCAGGTTTTGTTGGCAACTCTCAACGCCAAATACGTTCACTCCGCGCTGGCGCTGTACAGCCTGCGGCGATACTGCCGCCAGGTCTGCCCCGATATTGCCGTCCGGGAATACACGGTGAACAACGAACTGCTCGTTATTCTCGGCGAGCTTTACCGGGAGAAACCGGATGTGCTCGGATTGGCCTGTTATATATGGAACATTGATGCCACCCTGGAGCTAGCCGGTCTTGTCAGAAAAGTGCTGCCCGCCACTGTCATCGTTCTCGGCGGGCCGGAGGTTTCCTATGATCCGGCTGGGATTATGGAGACTAATGATGCGGTAGACTATATCGTCCAGGGTGAAGGCGAGGAGACGCTGGCCGCTTTGCTGGCCGCCCTGGCCGAGGGGCGCGTGCCGCGGGAAACCCCCGGCCTGGCCTTTCGCAGCGACGGGGCTGTCATGGCCGGGTTTCCGCAGGTGGTGCGAGATTTGAAGACAATCCCCTTTCCGTATGATGACGATGACATGGCCGGCCTGCGGGGCAGGATCGTCTATTACGAATCATCCCGCGGGTGCCCCTATTCTTGCCAATATTGCCTTTCGAGCGCAACTGCGGGCGTCCGATTTCTCCCCGTGGAACGAGTGCTGGACGAACTGGCTTTCTTCATTGCCCAGGGAGTGAAGCAAATCAAATTCGTTGATCGCACCTTCAACGCCCGCCGCGAACATTACCTGCCGATAATCGAATTTCTCGCCGCTCAGGACACGTCCACCAACTTTCACCTGGAAATCGCCGCCGACTTGCTTGACGACGATGTATTGGCCGTGCTCAAGACCGCGCCGCCGGGACGTTTTCAGCTCGAGATCGGCGTCCAGTCCACGAATGAGGACACGCTCACTGCGATCACGCGCCGCAATGATTGGCCGCGGATCGTGGCCAACGTCGGCTCGCTTCGCGCCGCCGGCAATATCCATCTCCATCTCGACCTCATTGCCGGTCTGCCTTACGAAGATTACCGGCGATTCGGTCAGTCTTTCAATGATGTCTATTCACTCAAGCCCCATATGTTGCAGCTCGGCTTTCTCAAACTTCTAAAAGGGTCCGGCATGCGGCGGACGGCGGACGATCACGGCTACGCATTCATGGACTGCGCTCCTTACGAAGTGCTAGCCAATAAATATATTTCCTACGGCGAAATCCGCAAACTGAAAATTTTCGAAGAAATGTTCAACCAACTGTACAACAGCGGACGTTTCCCCGCCACGTTGGACTGGTTCGTGGCCACCAGCGGCGGCGCCTTCGCTCTCTACGAAGCGATAGCCGCCTACTGGGAAAAGCACGATCTTCATTTAATTGCGCCCGGCGCCAGGGGGCTTGCCCGCCACCTCGACGGTTTCTGCCGGGAAGCTTTCCCGGAGCAGACCGCTATCTGCCGCCAGTTCCTCAAATTCGACACCCTCGGCAGCGACCGTGACTCCGGACGGCCGGACTTCCTTCCTTGGGACGGCGCGGACCGGGAAGAAGCAAAGTCCGCTTTTTGGCGGGACGAGGCCGCCGTCCGCCGTTATTTGCCCGGCTATGTCTTCACGAGCTGGCGCGAGGTCAGAAATAATCATCATATCGAGTTCTTCGACATCGATATACCGGCCTGGCTTGACGACGGATGGTTCGTTAAACGCCCGACCGCCGTACTTTTTACACGTTCCCGGGGAACACCTTCCTGGCAAAAGGTAGAGCCGGGCGATTTACTGAAGGGACGTGCGGTCTGATGCGTTATCGGGTCTACTCCGAATATCTGCGGCAACGGTACGGGGAAAAAGTCTACAAGCTGCCGGTCAGCCTGCCGGTAACCTGCCCAAACAGGGATGGAACCTGCGGTGTTTCCGGCTGCGCGTTTTGCGGCGAAATCGGCGCCGGTTACGAAAACCTGCCGGCCGAGATGACCGTCGAAGAACAGCTAACCGCCAACATCGCCCACATCGCTCCTAAATATAAGGCACAGAGATATATCGCTTACTTTCAGAACTATAGCAATACCTACCTTACGCCCGCCAGGCTGGGCGACTACCTCAGCCGGGCCTGCCGGCCCGGAGTGGTGGGGCTGGCGGTGGCGACAAGGCCGGACTGTGTCGGCGACAGGCACCTGGAAATCATGGCCGGGGTGCGGGCGGAGCATAACGTGGATACATTCCTTGAACTCGGCCTGCAAACGGTGAACTACCATACCCTTGTGAAGGTCAACCGCGGGCACACCCTGGCGGAGTTCATCGATGCGGTCCTGCGGGCCAAGCGGTTCGGGATTGAGACTTGCGCCCACATAATTCTCAACTTGCCGTGGGACAACGCCGACGACGTGATTGAAAATGCCAAGGCGCTGTCCGCCCTCGGCGTCGAACAAGTTAAACTCCATGCCCTTTATATTGTCAAAGGAACGGCCATGGCCGACTGGTACACCAGGGGAGAAGTAAACCTCATCAGCAAAGAGGAATATGTGGAACGCGTGGTAACCTTCCTCGAATATCTTCATCCCGATATCGTCATCCAGCGCCTCATCGGACGGGCCCCGGCCAGTCACACCCTTTTCGCAAACTGGCAATCGGGCTGGTGGACCATCCGCGACGACATCGAGAGCCTCATGAAAGACCGGGACACCTGGCAGGGCAGGCTATGTCGGTACTTAGGCGGGGCGGCGGCCGGCAAATTCCTGTAGCCCGCGAGGCCAACCATCGGTTATAATTATGTATATACTGTAATTACAGACTTGGCGGGAGGTCGGCGTGGAAGTACGGAAAGTGTTCAAAGCGGGTAACAGCTCGGTCGTATCTTTGCCTTTCGAAATGCTCAAAGCACTGGGGCTCAAGGATGGGTCCCACGTATCGGTGGAGCTTAACCGCGAGAAACGGGAACTTGTCCTCAAACCGGTTGTCGTAAAAAGCGGCACCGTTTCGCTCGATTTTGTCCGGCTGGTCGACAAACTCCTTATCGATTATGATTTTGTATTGAGGAGGCTGAGCAAATAATGCGCTACCTCAGCATGGAAGAGGTTATCTACATCTATTCAGAGATTGTCCAGCGCACCGGCGCTCAGCCGGGAATCAACGACGACAGCCTGCTCGACAGCATCCTGGCCAAACCGCTGGTCGCTTTTGAAGGGGAAGAGCTTTACCCTGACATCTTCACCAAAGCGGCTGTCCTCATGTATGCCATGGTTAACTCCAAGCCTTTCGCCTCGGCCAACAGAGCGACCGCGCTGATGTGTTCCCTTTTTCTTTTGCGCGCCAACGGATACAATATAATAGCCGCTCAGGACAGCCTGGTGGAGCTCGCCGAAGGGACCGAGACGGGAAAATACAAGGTCGACCACCTGGTAAACTGGTACAGGAAGAACGCCGTTCCTGCATAATAATCAGAAATAACTTGCTCTTCTGCGTTTTTAATAACCTATTTACAAACCGGCCGGCCATTGTTAATATCGTACCGAGACTAGTGCAAGGAGGTATCGACGATGGCTAAACTGGAACTCTTCAAACGCATTCAGAAGCTTGCTACCATCGTTCACGGTGGTGTTGAATCTTATGAACTGTCGGATGAATGCATCATGGAACTGCGTCGCACGCTGGACACCCTTACCGAAGAATACATCGCCCGCTACTGCGAGACATCGTATTAATATACGGTGTCTCGCTTGACATCGACTGGCGGGTGTGCTATCATAATCTTTGTCACGGTTAGAGGCGACTAAGCTCGCTCGTGAGGAAACTCAGAGCGTTTTTTAATGCCCCTCCGTGGCGGATAAACCAAAAAATGCATATTGACATGACCTGAGAGTTATGTTAGTATAACAAAGTCGCCGCAAGCGGGCTGGACGAAAAGGCCAGCCGAGGCAAGCAGCGGCAAAGATGGAAAAAAATGAGTGTTGACAGAGCCGATGAGGATATGTTAACATAAAGATCCGGTCAAGCGCCGGACAGTGTTCCTTGAAAACTGAACAATGTAGGTAAAATTAAGCCAGATGTGCGGGCTGCGCTTCTTCGGAAGCGTAGTCAAAAAAGACACAATCGATTCAAACGAGCCATCAAAGGCTCCAAAGAATACAATTTTTTGGAGAGTTTGATCCTGGCTCAGGACGAACGCTGGCGGCGTGCTTAACACATGCAAGTCGAACGGGGAGTTAGCAATAACTCCTAGTGGCGAACGGGTGAGTAACGCGTA